>JANYHQ010000693.1 GCA_025358985.1 Acidimicrobiales bacterium | reverse complement strand
CGTGGATGCCGGTGCCGCGGAAGAGAACGCGCGATGGGGACGACCGGGCCTCATCACGGTCGTCAAAGAGCTCGTTGGCGATCGACCGACCGGATTCCTGGCGAACGATGCGCCAATGGCCGAGATGAGGAACACCAACCGTGGCGAGTTGCGTCTTCGTAGGGGTCGATACGCCACCAGTTCAAGAATCACTGCGCCGCCGCCGGAGAAGACGATGGATAGTACGGCCATGAGCACCAACGAGCCCACCAGTGCGCCGCCACTGCGGATATCGCCGCCAGGTGGAACACCGAGGATGGTGAGGGCCAGCAAAGTCCCGAACGTACCCAGCATGAACACTTCGGAGTTGGCGAAATTGATGAGTCGCAGCACGCCGTATACGAGCGTGTATCCCAGAGCCACCAGGGCGTAAATGGCCCCGAGCGACAAACCAGAGAAGGTGTTGGCCCAGAACGTACTGAAGAAATTGTTGAAATCCATGTGGTGGCGGCGACCAGTCCGAAGAAATATCCGATGAGCACGGGCGAGAACGACAAAACACTAAAGAACAAACAAAAGAGGACCGTGGGTGGCAGAGCCAATCCCACGGCCCTCAGGCGCTTACCAAACAGTCGTTATTACTTGATGATACCGAGGCTCTTGAGCTTGCCGCCCTCAACCTTGTAGGAGTACACCGCATCGCCAGCAACTTCACCGGTAGCGGTGAACTTGATGCGCTTGGTGACACCCTCGGCGTCGTATGCCGACACGAACGCACCGATGCTCTTACGGTCGAGCTTGCCGGCCTTGAGCGCGGCCAAGAACACCGAGGCGCAGTCATATGCTTCCGGCCCATAGATGGCTGGATCTTTGCCTGCGTACGCAGCCTTGAACTTGGCCTGGAACGCCGGATTGATGTCCGACGGGGCGCCGGTAGCGGTGAGCAGCGAACCTTCAGCCGATGCACCAGCATTGTCGATGAACTTCTGATCGAGTACGCCGTCGCCAGCCACGAATTGCGCGGTGACTCCGGCATCACGCATGGCCTTGACCAACTTGGCAGCATCGGCGTAGTAACCGCCGTAGAACACAGTGTCGACGCCGGCAGCCTTGATCTTGTTGATGGCGGTGGACGGATCCGTCCCGGTCTGGACAACGTCGTCGGCCACCTTCAGTGCGCCGAGGCCGGTCCTAACCGTGTCGGCTAGACCCTTGCCGTACTCGCTTGCATCATCGATAACGGCAACCTTCTTGGCTGTCTTCTTGATGAGCGCAACAATGCCAGGTCCCTGCTTGTCGTCGTTGGCCAGAATGCGGTGGAATGTTTTCCACCCGTTGGTGGACAGCTTGGCGTTGGTGGCACCGGGGGTGATCATGGTGAGGCCAGCTTCTTCAAAGGTGGGCATGGTGGCCTTGGTTTCGCCAGAGAAACCCGGGCCAATCAGGCCGATGACCTTCTTGTCGAGGACGATCTTGGAGGCTAGCGGCGAGGCCTGGGCAGAATCACCCTGGGAGTCGTACTTGTCGAACTTGATTTGGCAGGCCTTGTTGCCCTTGTTCCACTCGTTGATGGCGATCTGAGCGCCGTCCACCATGTTCTGGCCCAAGGCGCCGTTGTCGCCCGACAGCGCGCCCAAGAAGGCGAGCTTGAGGCCGGAGCACTTGACGCTCTTGGCCTTGGTGGCGGCCGATGCGCTGGTAGCGCCGGTGGTGCCGACGACGCCCAGCAGGGCCATGACGGATGCTGCTGCGGTTAAGCGGGTACGCGTTTTCACTTCTATCCCCTAGCGTTGATGGTGAGGGCCGGTGGGTGAATACCGGCGGGTAGCTGGATGAGTCGGGGCCAGGAAGGCTCCGATTCATTTCGTGGTCGCACTGTAGCGTGTGTCACGTTACGGGGAAGTGACGACTGATAGCCGAAACCGGCCTCGCGCACCAACCCAGATCGATGTTGGTCATAAATCGGGGGCGAAGCCCTGGCGTTGGGTGTTCTCGGTGACCACCGTGACCGACTGGAACTGGGCCAAATAATCCGGTCCCCCCGCCTTGGCCCCGCAGCCGAACAGCCGGTGACCGCCGAAGGGTTGGCGGGCCACCATGGCGCCGGTGCACCCCCGGTTGACGTAGAGGTTGCCTGCCTCCAGGCGCTCGGCCACCATGGCAATGCTGGCTGGGGAGCGGGAGAACACACTGGCGGTGAGCGCCACATCCGTGTCGTCGGCCAACGCCACTGCGTGCTCCAGGTCGTCGGCTGCCATAGCGGTGAGCACCGGACCAAAGATCTCGTCCGTGGCCAACCGTGACCGGGGATCGTCGGTCACCGCCAGCACCGGTTCCACGTAGTAACCCCCCGACGGCAGTTCCAGACTGGCACTCATCACTGTTGCTTCTCGCACTGCCAGTTGATGATAAGCGCGCACACGATCGGCTGATTCCTGATCAATCACCGGTCCCATATCTGCGGCCGGGTTGGATGGATGATCGATGGTGAGCAGCGCCATGGCCCCAGCCACGCGTTCCACCACTTCGTCGAATACGGAGCGCACCACGATGAGTCGCGAAGCCGCTGAACACTTCTGCCCCGCGTAGGCGAACGCGCTCTTGACGATGGCGGGCACCGCCACATCGAGGTCGGCGTCGCCGTCGATGAGGATCGGGTTCTTGCCACCCATCTCGGCCACCACCTTCTTCACGTGGCGTTGACCGGGATGCACCACCGAAGCCGCCCGGTTGATCCCCAGGCCCACCGCCCGAGACCCGGTGAACACGATGAAGGACACATCGGGGTGCTCCACCAACGCCGCGCCGGCCACCTCACCGCGGCCCGGCAGCAGGTGCAGTGCGTTGCCCGGCACCCCGGCTGAATGCAATAGGCGAACCAGCTCCAGCGCCACCCCGGGGGTCTGTTCGGCCGGCTTGAGGATGACGCTGTTGCCGGTGACCAATGAACCAGCCACCATGCCGCACGGTATGGCCAACGGAAAATTCCAAGGGGAAATGACCACTCCCACCCCGCGTGGCCGCAGCACAACATCGTTGCGCTCGCCCGGCACCTGGGTCAACGTCGGCGGTGGCACTAGTGATAGGTGGGCGTAGTACACCAAAAAGTCGATGGCTTCGCATACGTCGGCATCGGCCTCGCCAATGGGCTTGCCTGCTTCGAACACGATGAGGGCAGACAGGTCGTGCTTACGGCGACGCATGAGATCGGCCGCCTTCAACAGAACCGTCGCCCGCGCCGCCGTGGTCCGTCGGCCCCATTCGGTCAATGATTGCTTGGCCAAACTCACTGCTTCATCCACATGGCGGCCATCGGCCAGCGATGATCGGCACACCAGTGTGGCGGTGTGGCCAGGATCCACCGACTCCATCGTGTCCGTGGTGCGGCGCTCCGTTCCGCCGATGATCAACGGCACATCGAAGCCGAGGCGGGGCCGAACCTCGGACAACGCTCGAACGTAACGATTACGGGTTGCCGCTCGCCGCAGCTCAGCTACAGGCTCATTGCTGAAGGACGGAGCGGTGGTTGGTTCAGCCCCTGCTGCGGTGAGAGCTAGGGCAGGGTCAGCCAACAGCCCAGCCAGCGCAGCGTCATCTGCGTGCTTAGCATTTTGTACGAACGAGTCGTTGGCCGTGTTTTCCAACAGTCGACGAACCAGGTAGCTCATTCCTGGAATGAGGTCACCCATGGGGCAATACACCCGGGTACGCACACCGAGGTCACGGATGGCGGCATGCAGCGGGGTGGCCATGCCGTGCAATACCTGTACTTCGTAGCCGTCGGCCGGGAGGTTGTGGGCTCGGGCCGCCGCAATGGCGAACGCCAAACTGCGGAGATTGTGGCTGGCGAACGCCGGGCGTATATGGCCGACGGCTGCCGCCACCACCATCCGATGGGCACATCGCTCATAGTTGGCGTCACTGTGCGCCTTCACCGCATAGAGCGGACTTTCCCAACCGTTGGCCCGAGCGGCGATGGCCACCCCTTTGGTGCCGTGCACGTAACTGGAATAAATCCCTTCGGCGCCATTGACGCAGCGACCGTCGAAGAAGAATTTACTGCCGTCGGCAAACGTGTATTCGACGGAG
>JANYHQ010000687.1 GCA_025358985.1 Acidimicrobiales bacterium | reverse complement strand
CAGCGACTGCCACCTCGGCCTCTGAGAGTGCCCCGAACTGGCCCTCCCATGCTTGAAGGGCATCACCCAGCGCATCAAGACGCAGCCGATTGACGGCCGCCTCTGCCAACCAGGCCGACACGCTTTGGTCATTTCCGGTGGCGGACGCCCGAATGGCTGCACCAAGTTCCAGATCGAACGAAACGCTCATTTTTTCCACACCCATGCCCTTGATCGTACCGTGGTAGTCCCTACCGCGGTAAGCGAATCCTGTGGGACTATTGGCCATGAACCTCGCCAGGTCACTGTGGTTGCGGATGGAGACCATCCATGCAGTTACGTACTTCTCCCCGGAATCCGCGGAAGCGGCCACCGCTGCTGGTTTGTCGGGGTTCTGGATGGGCTACTTCGGGTTCCGAGCAGCACCCATGGGGCCGGTTGGAGCGGGGGTGGTGGAAGCATCGTTCTTCAATTTCGCGCCGGCCTTCGTACAGCGTTGGGTCCCCCAAGTGTGGCAGCACGCCCCTCCTCAGACGCTGATCGATGCTCGGAGTGCGGCCGCCGCGGCCACACTCACCCGGCTCTACCCTGAAGTGGCCGGGGTCGCTCGCCTCGTGAACCCCCAATTGGCTGCAGCCGTAGGACGCTCGGTGGGCGCTGGCCGTCCGTTGTTCGCCGCCAACCGGATGCTGCCATGCCCCGATGATCCAACCCGTGCCTTGTGGCACTGGTGTACGTGTCTGCGTGAGCATCGTGGAGACGGACATGTGAGTGCTATCACTGCCGCCGGTCTTGACGGATTACAAGCGCACATACTGATTGGCACCGAGCAGGGCAATTCTGTAGACGACCTACAGCGAACTCGGGGATGGACGCCTACGGATTGGGAAGCCGGTGTCGAGTGTTGCCGTTCGGCAGGCCTCATGGCGAATGGCAGTCTCACCACTCGAGGCCACGAACTTCGTTCCAGTATCGAAGCAACTACCGATCGGTTGGCGCTGGCACCGTTCGCTGCCCTTGCGCCGGCTCAACTGCACGAACTCATCAACGCTCTGCACCCATTGGCACTGGCCATTTCCGCATCAGGGACTATCCGCTATCCCAACCCAATGGGTCTTTCGGCTATTGCCTGAGCGTGGACATCGCGTTTCATGGCACCGGACTGTGCCCGTTGTATGGCCTCATCTGCTGACGCCCCCAACCACTCCGTGAGGACCTCTTCATTGTTTTCACCCCGGTGCGACGCCTGCCCCTGTACCCCTGAGGTGGCTGCCGAGAACCGGTAAGGCGACTGAAATACTGCGCGCATACCACCGGCTCGATCGTCGATGTGTGCCAAAGATCCTCGTGCCGCCAAGGTGGGCGAGTCGAACACCTCGTGGCCGTCGGTCACCATCCCCCAGGCCAGGTTGGCAGCATCGAGTGCCGACCTGACGGCGGCACCGTCGGGGAGCTCCATGAAGAATGCCTCGACTCGTTCTCGGCGCAGCCGGATCTTGGTTTCCACATCGGCATCGGGCGCCGCCCCGTCTACGAGACCGTGGGCATCCTTGAGTTGACGCCACATCCACTGCATTCCTCCAGCGATACAAATGGGCCCTCCCGAGGTCTGCCACACTTCGCCGTTGATGCGTTGCGGAGTGGCACCATCGATGTTGTACGAGATGAAGTCATCGGAAAATCCCATGGCGTCCACCATGGCCAGATCCACGTGTTGACCAACTCCGGTGGCATCTGCAATCCGCAGCGCAGCCAACACCCCAATCACGCCGTGCAGCCCCGACAGCACATCCGCGGCCGAGAAATTGAGGTCCTGGCGGCCGTCTCCACCAAGGTGCACACCACGGCCGATGAGGCCCATCTCGGCATGCACGATGGATGCATAGGCGGCGCGCTGGGACTCGGGACCAACCTGTCCGAATCCCGAAATCGACAGCATCACCAGCCGAGGATTACGGACCTTCAACGACTCGGCCAAAGAAGTAGCCGACGGCGCTAAAGCGTGCGGCAGATGCAGGCGTGGCCGAACGCCACTGACCCTTCATTTCCGCAGGGCCGCGTTTGTAGTCATTCTGCAAATCCTGCGTGCCGACCAGAGGCGATTCAATCAGCCGCATTGCGGGGAAGTTGGTTGCCGCGATTTCCAACTGGCCGTTCCAATCGTCGCCCAGTGCAAACTGCATGTTCGATTGGCCGGAGCACATCCAAACTTCGCCCACCAGCACGTCTTCCACTTCCACGCGGCTGCTGCCGGCGATTG
>JANYHQ010000686.1 GCA_025358985.1 Acidimicrobiales bacterium | reverse complement strand
ACTACAGCAAGACTGTCGACGCCTTTCCTGTGGAGATCTGGTGATGGCCACATCGGAGATGACTCATCTGCATCCGACGGCGCGGGCGATCGCCCGCCTTGAAGACGCCCAGCGCGTCCAGGCGCTTCAGCGTGACCGATGGATCGACTACCCGAGGGCGGCCGAAGCTTTGCAGCGCCTCGATTAGGGCCAGGATCTCGGCGAGACGTCAAGATCGAAGTGCTCCACTTTGGTCAACCACCGGTCAACGTCGGGATAGAGCACTACCTCCATATAGACATACTACGTCATATGTATTGAAATGTCTATATGGGGGGATGACGAATGCGGCGAGTCGTACGCATCGTCGCTTACTGCTACCAGGAACGCACCCCTTAGTCAGCCAAATTTTGGGGGCGCACTCGTGGACGTTGCGCCCAACTCCACACGGCAACGGCCTCCGCTCCTGCTAGTGAAAAGTTTGAACACTGGAGGCCACATAGCATTGCTACATGGGGTTTTTCGACGACCAGGCAGTCACACCAGCACGACCCGAGGCGACGGTGATTCCCGAGTGGCTGCGCCCCGGCACCCACCACGTTGGCGCTCCCCTCCCTCACCAGTCCGTGATGTTCAACAACGG
The DNA here is from genome assembly GCA_025358985.1 of Acidimicrobiales bacterium. Classification (GTDB taxonomy): domain Bacteria; phylum Actinomycetota; class Acidimicrobiia; order Acidimicrobiales; family JANYDT01; genus JANYHQ01. The sequence continues at coordinate 3,719 of JANYHQ010000686.1, read as the reverse complement.
CGCGATCGCCGTCGTCGTATGCGGGCTCCTGGCATACCCAACTGGGCTCCAGTTTCAGATTCAGGTGCGATGGACCAACACCGTCGACCGCGACGTACTCAGCAAGTACTGGTCACCCATTGATGGAATACGCCGCAGTGTGGTCCTGGCCGACGGAACCAAGCTGGTTATCCATGAACGAACCGGACTTGGCTGGCCACCGCCGCAGCCCGACAATGGCTTCTCGATCGTCAATATCGGGGGAGGAGGGGACGACACACGAATTCACGTCACGTCATGGATCTATCCACTCCCGACCGACGGTCCACTCACCTTCATCACCCAGTGGCCACAGGCTGGCATCCCAGAGACCAAAATCACCGTGGATATTCCGGACCTCAGCGACTACGCACGGCGCTGCATCGAACTGTGGCCCGTCCAAAGTCCATAGACCAATGTGACGGCCGAGTGCAACCGAAGCACAGCCCTGATGTTTCAGGAAGGGTGGGTCATGTCGCGCGGCACCACCCACGCCCGGAACTGCTCGGCGCTCAGATGACCGAGCGCCATTGCCGCCGCTTCCAGCGTTGACCCGTCATACATCGCCTTCTTGGCGATCTCGGCGGCCTTGTCGTAGCCGATGTGGCGATTGAGGGCGGTGACCAACATCAGGTTCTGAGCCAGGTTGGCGTCAATGCGCGCCCGGTTCGGGGCCAGCCCCACGGCACAGTGGTTCGTGAATGACCGGGTGGCATCACCCAGCAGACTGATGCTCTCCAACACGTTGTGCACCATCACCGGTTTGTACACATTGAGCTCGAAATTGCCCTGGCTACCGGCGAAGGCCACCGACGCATCGTTGCCGAACACCTGCACGGCCACCATGGTGAGCGCCTCGCACTGTGTGGGGTTGACCTTGCCGGGCATGATGCTTGACCCCGGCTCGTTCTCCGGGATGGTGAGCTCCCCAATACCGTTGCGCGGCCCCGATGCCAGCCAACGCACGTCATTGGCCATCTTCATGAGCGCCCCGGCCAAGGTCCGCAGCGAGGCGCTGGTGCCCACCAATGCGTCGTGGGCACTCAGTGCGGCGAACTTGTTCTGCGCGCTGATGAATGCGAATCCTGTGTACTCAGCGATACAGGCCGCTGCCCGATCTCCGAACTGCGGATGCGCGCCCAACCCGGTACCCACCGCCGTGCCACCAATGGCCAGCTCCAGCAGTCCTTGTTCGGCGTAACGTACTGCGGCCATGCACTGGTCAATTTGAGCCACCCATGCCCCAATTTCTTGTCCCAGCAGAATTGGCGTGGCGTCTTGCAGATGGGTGCGGCCCACCTTCACGATGTCGCAGTATTCCAACGACTTGGCATGAAGCGTGTCGCGAAGAAGCTGCACACTGGGGTACAGGTGGCGGTGCAATTCACTTACAACGGCAATATGCATGGCCGTGGGAAACGTGTCGTTGCTCGACTGGCCCCGGTTGACGTGGTCATTGGGATGCACGGGTGACTTGGATCCCAAGACTCCGCCCGCCAGTTCGATGGCTCGATTGGAGATGACTTCGTTGGCGTTCATGTTTGATTGAGTGCCAGAGCCGGTCTGCCACACCACCAACGGAAAGTGGGTGTCCAACGTGCCAGCCACCACCTCGTCAGCGGCGGCCACGATGAGTTCGGCCACTTCCGGGATGAGCTCCCCCAGTTCGGCGTTGGCCTGTGCGGCGCTGCGCTTGAGCACTCCCAGGCTGCCAATGATGGCGCGCCCCCAGATGAAGCGGTCCCTACCAATAGGGAAGTTGGTGATGCTGCGCTGCGTTTGCGCACCCCAGTATCGAGAAGACTCCACCGCAATGGAACCCATGGAATCCGTTTCCGTGCGGGTACTCATACGGACGACCGTAGTGGGCCTGACCAACCCTAAGGGGCGGGCCGTGGCATCGTGGTGCAATGCCGACGGTGGACCCTCAAGCATTGGACACGCAAGCGATAGGCCGCCCCCGGCTGTTGGTCACTGCGCTGCTCATCCTGGCCGCCGGTGCGGCCACCGCATACGCATTCGTGGTGGGCCGCCCATTGGCCAAGGCCCACTATGAGATCAAGCTCGATGCGGCCCCGTTCGTCGGTATGTGGAAATGGCGTATCGGCCCCCGTCTGCTGCTGAGTGTGGCCGTAGCAGCAGTGGCGGTGGCGGTGCTTCCCGCAGCGGCGCAATGGGTTCGCTGTCGATGGCTGGTGGTGATGTGTGCAGCGTTCAATGCACTGTTCGCGTTTGTCTTGGCCGCATCCGATGGATGGCGGGCGGTGATTGGTCCGGTGGTGGACCCCACCGAGTACTGGGTTGGAGTGAAATTGGCGGACCCGTTTTCGTTGTTCCTGCGAACCTTTGCCCGACAGGGCCTCTACTTCACCGTGCACGTCCGTGGACATCCTCCCGGCATGATGTTGCTGCTCATCATGATGCGCCCGCTGGGCCTACACAGTCCGTGGGCCGCCGCTGCACTGTCATTCATCGGGTGTGGGGCCACGGTGGTTGCGGTCAGTGTCACCGTGTGGCGCTTGGTGGGGATCGAAGCCGCCCGTCGCGCTGCCCTACTGTTGGCCATTGCCCCGTTTGCGGTATGGCAGGGCACCTCCGCCGACGCCTTCTATTGCGGGGTGGCATCGTCGGCCATCGCATTGGCAGCCTTGGCCGCCACGAGTAGGGGTGTGCGCTCCCAGATCGCCGGGTTCGGCTCCGGTGTGATCATGGCCGGCGCCGCCTTCCTCACCTATGGGGCCGTCACGCTGGCCCCCATCTTCGTAGCGGTGGTATTGATCACCCGTTCATGGCGGTGGCTGCCCGCCTTTGCGCTGAGTGGCTCGGTGGTGGTGGGCACATTCCTATGGGGTGGATTCTGGTGGTTGGAAGGGTTTCGGGCCACCCAGCATCACTATTGGGAGGGCACCGCCAAGTTTCGCCCACCCGTGTATTTCGCCATTGCCAATCTGGTGGTGTTGAGCTTCGCCATAGGCCTCCCGACACTTGCGTCACTCCCCAATGCCGTGTTGCGTCGCACTAAGCTAAGTGCACTGATAATAAGCGCACTGGTATGCGTGGCCATTGCCGAGGCCTCCCAGTATTCCAAAGGCGAGACAGAGCGGATCTGGCTCATATACATGCCATGGCTGGTGATCAGCGGAGTGGCGGTGGCCGGTACCAGGAACCGTCAGCGCTGGTGGATCACCACTCAAGCCGTGACCGCCATTGTGCTGCAGGCGGCCCTGGTGTCCAAGTGGTGAGGCTCAAAACCACGCTGCCCCGAACTGCTGACTGCTGAGCACGTTGGCGCCCAGTCGAGCCACCCCGTCGCGCACCCGCCGGTCGCTTGACACCACCACCACGGCACGCCAATTGGGTGTGGATGCCACCATGTCGATGATCACGTCATCAGCCTCCACCTCACCTGAGGAGAACAGCACTCTCACTCGAACCCGGGCTGCTCCCACCGGTCGAAGTGCCCCACCCTCATCCACTCCGTCGTACACCACACATACATCGGCGTCGGTGCGAGACGAAACGTCAGCCAACACACCGCCCAACCGAGCCCGCAGATCTCGTGGCGGCACGGATGGCCATTTCCATTTGGCCAGGTTGTAGCCGTCCACCAACACCAACACCCCAGGCACCCGCATGAGGAACCGAGCAGCCTCCACCGAGTCATCGAACACCGCACTCGGCAGTACCAATGGCAGTCGCTG
>JANYHQ010000659.1 GCA_025358985.1 Acidimicrobiales bacterium | reverse complement strand
CGTGGATGTGGCGACGAGTAGGCGTCGGTTGTCGACCTTGTCCGCCAACACGCCGGCAGGAGCGCCGAGCAACAGCATCGGTAGGAACTGGAGCGCCATGGCGAGACCGAGCCGATCGCTGCGGTTGGTGATGTCGAGCACGAGCCATGTGACGGCCAGCGCCTGTGTCCACGATCCGATGCTGGAGATGGTTTGGCCGATGAAGTAGAGCCGGAAGTTGCGGTTGCTGAAGGCCGCAAAGCGACGAGTTCTACCGTCGTTTGGTGTGTTCGTCATCGGATTAGTCACGCGGCGGTGAGCTCGCGGGCGGGTTCGATGTCAGAACCGTCAGGACGGTTTCTTCCGCCTTCGAGGTCGAGGTGGGGAAGGATCCGGTCGAGCCATGCGGGTAGCCACCAGTTGGCCCGACCGACCAGGCTCATGGTTGCCGGCACAAGGATCATGCGTACGAGGGTGGCGTCGAGGAACACGGCGACGGCGAGGCCGACTCCGAACAGTTTGCCGGTGGGATCGTCACCGAGGACGAAGGCACCGAACACGCTCATCATGATCAGTGCGGCCGAGGTGATGACCCGGGCGGTGTTTGACAGGCCGGTCACGACGGACTGGTGGCTGTCTCCGGTTGCCACGTATTCCTCTCGAATTCGTGACAGGAGGAAGACCTCGTAGTCCATGGAGAGTCCGAAGAGGATGGCGAACATCATGAGTGGTGCGAAGGGGTTGATTGGCATGGTGTGTTGCAAGCCGATGAGTTCGTTGCCCCAGCCCCATTGGAACACGGCGACGATGACGCCGTAAGCAGCAGCGATGGAGAGCAGGTTCATCAGGGCGGCTTTGAGGGGAACGATTATGGAGCGGAACACGATCATGAGTAGCAGGAACGACATTGCGGCGATTGCGGCGATGAAGATCGGCAGGCGGCCGGTGATGCGTTCTGTGAGGTCGGTGACCATCGCCCGGCCGGTGAGCAGTGCGCTTGCGTTGGTGCCATGGACGGCTGCAGGGAGGACATCGGAGCGCAAGTGATGCACGAGGGTGTCGGTGTGTGCGTCCTGTGGTGCGGTGGTCGGATTGGTAGTGAGCATGGCCGTGTCGCCGGCTGCATTGAAGAATGGCGCGGTGACGGCGGCCACGCCAGGATCGGCCTGTAGGGCATCGTGAACGCGTTCGACGGCGACTTGATCGGCGGGTGTGGAAACCTTGATCACGACCACGATCGGTCCGTTGAAACCGCTGCCGAAGCCTTTGGCGAGCAAGTCAAAACCCTGGCGTTGTGTGGTCTTGGTGGAAGCGTTGCCGTCGTCGGGTGTGCCGATGCGCATGCTGAGCATCGGAGTCGCAATGGCCAATAGCGCCACGAAGCTGAGCACTGCGTAACGCACCGGGTGGCTCCCCACGTGGTTGGCCCAACGTCCGGAGAGGGTGCGGTGGGCGGGTTTGGCGATATGGGTTTTGCGGTGGATTGAGAGCTTGTCGATTCGGGTACCAGCGAGTCCAAGGAGCCCGGGCAGCAGGGTGATTGCGGCGACCATCGAGACGAAGACCACCAGAGCGACGGAGACGCCCATCGATGTGATCGCAGGTAGTCCGGCCAGGACAAGGCCGAGGATGGCGATGACCACGGTCGTGCCGGCGAAGAGGACCGCTTGTCCGGCGGTGGCGGTGGCGGTGCCGGCGGAGTCCTCCACACTCATGCCTTCGTGGAGTTGTTGGCGGTGTCGTGTCACCATGAACAGGGCGTAGTCGATGCCCACGCCGAGGCCGATCATCATGCACAGAATCAGAGAAAACTGGGGCACGTCCATGACGGAGGAAAGCACGCCGACACTGGCGGCACCGACAAAGAGGCCGGTGAGGGCGGTGAGGATCGGAAGGCCCATGGCAACCACTGAGCCGAACGCGATCAGCAACACGATGATGGCGACGCCGACACCGATGAGTTCGCTCGACGGGTCATTCTTCGCGAGTTGCGCGAGTAGGCCGGTGAATTCGGTCTGCACCCCGGCGGCTCGGGCACGGTTGGCCACCCTTGTGGCATCGGCGAGTTGTTTGGTGGTGAGCTTGTCCAGTGTGTAGGCCACGTCGAGATAGCCGGTCTGTCCGTTCGCGCTGATGGCAGCGGACTGGGCCAAGAATGGGTCGGTGACACTGGCCACGTTGCGGCCAGTCAGGAGCTGTGCGCGTGCCCGCTCGACCGTCGGTTTGTGGTGGGTGTCGTCGAGTCGTCCCTCATCGACATGGACAACAATGCGGGCCGTTTGACCGGCCTGGCTCGGGAACCGGTCCTTGAGGACGTCGAGGGCGCGTTGTGATTCGACGCCCGGAACGCGGAAGCTGTCGTTGAAC
>JANYHQ010000623.1 GCA_025358985.1 Acidimicrobiales bacterium | reverse complement strand
GGTCCGAGACCCGAGAGTCGTTTTGGTGATCGTGATGGCCGACCGGGTGCCAGCGGTGGCGGTGGAGGACGATTTGGGGCTGCCCCGCGAGGCGACGCTCGAGTTGATGGTCGCGTCGGGGGTGACGGTGCCGGTCGCCCTGCAGGTCCTCGTGGGGAGGGTCGCTTTGGTGATCGTGTAGGTCGACCGGGTGCCGGGGCTGCCCCCCGTGGCGAAGGTCGCTTTGCTGATGGTCCGCGGACGCATGGTCGGCCGGGGGAAGCGCGTCCGGCCGACCGTGATGGCGCCAACCGGCCGGCGCCAATCCCTCGGTTCGCTTCCGGTGGTCCGCGGGCGGGTACCGATGCACCGCGACGGGTACGCGCTGATGGGCAGGGGGCGCCTCCGCGCCGCGAGTGGGAGCCGCGACGGTCAACCGCCGCGGCTCGCCCGGCTCGCCCGGCGGCACCGGTATTCAGGGAGCGTAAGGAGTACATACCGGACGAACCTCGCGGGGGGAGCCGCCCTGGGGAACAGGCATGGGAGCACGCGGGATGGGAACGCTCCACAGAATTGCCCGCTTCCCCCCCGGCCCGATCTGAAACGTCGGTTCGCAAGACCGCACCGGTGGCACCCGTGCGGTCACGCAACAAACGCACCCTGCCCGAACATGTGACCCAAGAGCTGGAACGTGCAGTTGGGACCCGTCGGGGCGGGCGGTTGGTGGAAGTGCTGGCCGAAGCGTCCAAAGCGTTCGAGCGCGAACGTTTCGGAGACGCTCTGAAGGTGTTGCGACCGTTGGTGGAGGAAGCCCCCGATGCGGTGGCCGTCCGTGAGCTCACCGGCCTCAGCTTGTACCGCCTAGGCAAGTGGGCCGAGGCGGTAAAGCACCTACAGCGCTTCACCGAGCTCACAGCGTCAGTGGAACAGCATCCGGTCCTGGCCGATGCCCACCGCGCACTGGGCCACCATTCCACCGTCGCCGAGTTGTGGGAAGAGCTGGCGGCGTCTTCGCCAGGTGCTCACTTGGTGGCCGAAGGTCGCATCGTGATGGCTGGTTCGCTTGCCGATCAGGGCCGTTTGGCCGACGCCATAAAACTGTTGGAGCGTGCCACCATGGATGCCAAGCGCCCTCAGGTTCACCACCTACGTATGTGGTACGCGTTGGCGGACCTCTACGAGCGAGCCGGCGATGTACCCCGGGCGAGAGAGATGTTCACCCGGATTACCACCAGGGACTCCGAATTCGTAGATGTCGCTGAGCGTTTGGCTGCCTTGGCCTGATCAGGCGACCGTGATCGACGCATCCAGGTACACGTCCTGGATGGCGTTGAGTAAGGCCACGCCTTCTGCCATGGGGCGCTGAAACGCTTTACGTCCTGCAATCAGGCCCATACCGCCAGCGCGCTTGTTGATGACTGCAGTTCGAACAGCCTCGAACACGTCGCTGGCGCCCGCCGAGGCGCCACCGGAATTGATGAGCCCGATACGACCCATGTAGCAGTTGGCGACCTGCCAGCGGGTGAGGTCGATGGGGTGTGAAGTGGTGAGCTTGTCGTAGACCAGTTTGTCGGTTTTGCCGTAGTTGGCTACCGCGTTGTAGCCACCATTGTTCTCTGGAAGCTTCTGTTTGATGATGTCTGCACCGATGGTGACGCCGAGGTGATTGGCCTGACCCGTGAGATCGGCTGAGAGCTCGTAGTTGACGCCATCTACGGTGAATGCGCTGTTGCGTACGTAGCACCACAGCACGGTGAACATGCCCAGTTGGTGCGCCGCTTCGAAGGCCGCGGCGATTTCCTGCAATTGGCGGGTGGCGCCGTCGGAACCCCAGTACACCGTGGCGCCGACACCGGCAGCTCCCATGTTGGCGGCTTGACGGACAGAACCGAACATCACCTCGTCGGCCTTGTTGGGGTAGGTGAGCAGTTCGTTGTGGTTGATCTTGACGATGAATGGAATGCGATGAGCGAAGCGACGCGACACGCTGGACAACACACCGAACGTAGAAGCCACTGCTGAGCATCCCCCCTCGATCGCCAATTCCACAATTGATCTGGGATCGAACATGGTGATGTTCTTGGCGAAGCTGGCCGCCCCGGAGTGTTCGATGCCCTGGTCCACCGGAAGGATGGAGGTGTATCCGGTGCCACCAAGACGACCATGGGCCAACATCGAGGACAGGTTACGAAGAACGGGCACCGAACGGTCTGAGTCGGCGAACACCGAGTCGAGATAGTCCGGTCCCGGTAGATGAAGCTGGGAAGCAGCGATGGTTTCGCACTTGTGGTTGAGGAGGGAATCAGCCTGGTCGCCAAGAAGCGCTGCCACGTCCATAATTGTCTGCCTTCGTTTCAGAGTTGGTGTGAGAAGAACGCGTAAGAGCCTAGGGGGCGCTTGGTCCGTCGAGGGGACGCATCACCATCCCGGTGCGGGGCTTGGGCCAAAAGAACGTTGTTTTGGCGGGCATCCGGGTATGGGTTTGGGCCACCTTGCGGATCTGGGCAACAGTTGCCGGGCGCAGAAGTACTCCGGCTACCGCTTCGCCACTGGCCACTGCACGGGACACGGTCTGTACGTCATGGTGGAACTGCAGGTCCGCTTCGCTTGATCGCAGCATGAAAGCAACTCGCTGTGAGTCGAGCGTGAGCTCGGCCGGAAAGGCGTCAGGACGAGGCCGG
>JANYHQ010000593.1 GCA_025358985.1 Acidimicrobiales bacterium | reverse complement strand
CAGCGAGCCGATGCGGTCGACCATCGGGGTGGATTTCGTATGTCGCATCACGCCACGCCACGAATGTTGATTCGTCGCTCCACGCTTCGATCACGACGACGCCCACATGGACCTGTTCAGCGAGACTCCGATTCACCTCGGCTTCGACCCGTGCCTGTGTGTTCCATTCGTTGCTGCTCATCCACGGTTCGAAGATCCAGCTCGGTGGAAGAGGCGGTTGACCTGTCGCGGCCAGGAAATCGAGCACGATCTCGTTTGGCATCGCGGACCATAGACGTACCCGGAGCACCGGGCGGTCTGGATCCACTTCAGCTTCGACGATGATCCAGTCCGGTTCGCCGGCTCCGAGGTCGAACCAGGTGCGGCGGGTCGTGTCCACGTGGAAGCCCCAATGGTCGCCTCCGACGACGACTGCCATGGGCACGGGAAGGTAGGTTCGACGACCTTGGTGCTTGTACTGCTCGAACACAACGGCGTCGAGGATTTCGCCGCGGTGGTCCACAGTGGCGTAGCGCTCGCCGAGCCCGATGATGTGCTGGCCGGGGTCTAGTCGCAACCGGAATCGCACGCGTATAGGTCCGCCGGAGCCCAGCAGCCAACGTATCGATTGGAGATCGAGTCGGCTCTCGGGGCCTTCGATGGCAATTGACCCGACGTCGGCGGGCGTCCAATGCACCGGGTCGACCTCGAACCAGTCCGTCTCGACGCGTATGCCGTCACGCTCACCCGAGATCTGGTACGACGAGCAGGTCGAAATGCTGCAGGTGGCAATCCAGACGCGCGCATCAGCATGCAACCGCGATGCTTCGGTCGCCGATGCAAGGTGACCTTCGGCGCTGCGACGGGCGGGGAACGGGCCAACGTCCTGCTCGACTTCTGCAGCGTGAACTTGATGAGCCAACACAAGCGTGTCGTCACGGAATTCGACCTGCACGTCAGTGATGTCCGGGTCGGCCAACACGCGGACCTCAAACGGTTCATCAACTAGCGGGCGCAAAGGGACCCGCTGGTCGAGATCGTGGCGGTAGGGGTGCCCCGAGCCGTAGGGACGGTGTGTGATCACGAACTACTCCTTGCAGTGGCGTCGGTGGAGAGTTCGGATCCCCATAATCCCAGTTCGCAGCCGAGTGTGAGGTACATGGCGTGCGACCAGAGCAGCGGTGTGGCCACGGGCCCCCATCGCTGTACCCACTCGGCGACACGATCGGGATGCAGCGCATGCGTGAGTACCTGCTCAGGGAGGAAACCCTCGCCCGTCGCCTGGTCGTGCATCCAGCGAAGACGTCTGGAGGCTGCCTCGATGTTTCCGATGCGCACTTCGTGCCACCCCACGAACCCCGCCAACACCACCCAACGGCCCCCACCGAAGAACGTGTCGGCGAGGTACCGATGCACGCCATCGGGTGCCAGCTCATGCGCAATACGCGCATACGTCGACATTGACAGGTCCGACGCCGAATCCAGGGTTTCGAACGGCGTGAAACACGAGATGAGACTGGCGTCAGTGTCGGTCCGTCCCACCGATTTGGTGAGGTGCCCGTCGACCACGGCATCGGTGCGCAATACCAGTTCGATCTCCGCGCATACGGTGTTGCATTGCGACTCGAGGGGTGCGCCTAGCACCCCCGACGACGCTGCGGCGCGCAGACCGGCACTCACGGCGGCAATGGTGCTGGGGTGCACTTCGCCTGGGTGCTCCTCCCACCAGTCGAAGCACGGCAGTGACCAGAACGCACAGAGATACTGAGCGCTCAGCTCGAGCGCTTCGCGGTATGGCTCCAGCGAAATCGCATGCCGCTTGCTGTGCTGTATCAGAGCCCACATCCAGGTGCCGTAGCCGTCGATCTGGAAGTTCCACCACTGCTCTGCGGTGTCGCTGCCGCCAAGTGTGTAGCGGGTGGGGAGAAACTCGTCCCGTTCGATGTTTGTGCCTTTGCGTGCGATCAGGTCAAGTACCTGGTCGCGACGTGCACGTAGCACGCGTGTGCACCAGTCGAAGAACGCATCTGCGCTGCGCTGCGCCCCGACGCGGCTCATCGCATCGGCGATGAAGGCACCGTCTCGGAACCAGCTGAATTGGTATACCGGGAACGTGGGGGAGGCCGGGTACGCCCCGCCCACGTCCTGGAACGAGGTGATCAGGTCGACGCTGCGGCGCGCCAGTGCCACGAGATCACCAAGTTCGTTCGTCATAGCGTTACGGGAGGAGAGCGTTTACTTCGGTGACAGCACGGTCGAGGGCATCCTTGGCCGACACGCCGTCACTTACGATGCTCTCCAAGGCCTTGCCGACGATGTCTTGCATCTCCTGTTGTCGCTCGATCACTGGTGGCAACGCCACGTTGTCGAGCGCCTCGAACACGGCCTTGCGGTTGGCTGGAGGCTTTACGGCAAGATATGCCGCAAACGCGGCAGAGTCATTCACCGCTGGGAGTTCCCAGCTGGAGGCGAGACGGGTTTCGACGGTCGTTTGTGAACCGGTGAGGAACGCAATCCACTTGGCCGCCTCGACCGGATGAGCCGTCGTCGCCGAGGCGACTGCGGCGTTCATGAATACGGCATTGGCCTTGACCTTGTTGCCCGGCTCCACCACCACGTCAAAGTCCACCCCCGAGTCCTTCAGGCCGCTGAATTGCCAGATGCCGTTGTGCCACATGGCCAGCTTGCCGCTCTTGAACAACGCAGTGTCGAAGTCAGGGGTGCCGGCGATGTCGGTGAGGCTCGGCATCGTCTTGCCCGGCTTACTGGTGAGCCACGTTGCCGCCTCGATACCCTCGGCACTGTTGAACGCCGCCTTGGCGTCGGCGCCGAAGAACTGACCTCCCGATTGTGCGAGCGCCTTGTAAAACTCAAAAAACGATACCGGTTGGAGGTGGCCGTATACTCCGGCCTTCAGATCGGTGAGCTTCTCAGCGGCGGCCTGCTCGTCTTTCCAAGTCCAGGCGGCCGTCGGGTAAGAGATCCCCGCCTTGTCGAAGAGCGTCTTGTTGTAGATCAGGACAACGTCGGAAAACGTCGCTGGGAGCCCGTACTGCTTGCCGCCATCGTTGAATCCCTTCAATGCCAGCGGGTAGTACCGAGCCGGGTCGATGCCCTTGTCGGTGAGGTCGAGCAGAGCGCCGCTGCGGGCATACGTCACTGAGTTCTCATAGTTCAGCTCGAACGTGTCTGGTGCGTTCTTGCCAGCAACCTGGGTTTGCAGTGCCGTGAAGTAATCGGCGTATGCGGCTGTCTTGACGTCTATGGAGATGTTGGGGTTCTTAGCCTCGAAGGCCTTCACAATTGCGTCTAGGTCCTTGAGGTGGTCAGGTGCAGCCGAGAATGTGAAGTAGCTCAACGTGACCTTGTCGCCGGTAGCCGCCGCTGCGGCCGTTGTCGCAGGGGCCGCTGGTGCGATGGTGGTCTCTGTCGGCGCCCCGGTGGTTTCCGTGGCTGCAGCCACGGTGGTTTCCGCTGACGCAGCCGCGGTGGTGTCGGTGCTGCTTTTCGTGCTGCTGCATGCACCAACGGCGAGTGCCAACATGGCAAGGATCCCGGCGTAGCTGCTCCGTGTGACTGTCCGGCGGTTCATGGTGCGGCGCTCAGGTAAGAAGTGGACTTGGCAGTATTCATAGTGCTCCTTTTGGGTATGCGGATGTGTCGGTAGAACATTCGGTGTGTCATCCCTTGGTGCCGGAGAACGCCACACTCCGGATAACCCAACGCTGGGTGAATGCGTAGAACGTGACAATCGGGGCGATGGTGATGAGTGCGCCGGCCATCACTACGTTCCAATTGGTGGTGAATCGTCCCTGCAGGCGCGACAAGCCGACGGGCAGCGTCATGTGAGTTTGGCTGCCGGCGGTGATCACCAGCGGCCACAAGAACGCGTTCCAACTCGCCATGAAGGCGAACACCGCGAAGGTGGCCAATGCGGGTGCCGTCAGCGGTAGCAGAATCTGGAAAAAGACGCGTATATGCCCGGCTCCGTCGACGAACGCCGCCTCGTCAAGATCCTTTGGCAGCCCGAGGAATGCTTGGCGCATGAGAAACGTCCCGAAGCTCGACACCAATGTGGGTAACAGCAAACCGGCGTAAGTGTCCACCAAGTGGAGATTCCGCATCTCGATGAACAACGGCACAATGACCACTTGCTGCGGGATCATCATGGTGGCGAGGTACAGGCCGAACACTATCTCTCTACCTTTGAATTGTATGCGCGCGAAGCAATATGCAGCGGTACTGGCGAGGATGAGTTGTAACAGCGTGGAAGTGAGCGACAGCCCGAGGCTGTTGACGGTGAAGCGCCAGAAGGGAAAAGCATCGACCACGCGCCCATAGTTGCGTCCGGTGGCGGGATCCGGCAGCAGGGTCGGGGGAATCTGCTGGATGTTGCGGTCCGTTTTCAGTGACGCCACCACCATCCACAGAAACGGGCCAATCATCACGAGCGCACCGAAGACAAGCACCACGTAAAGCCCGAAGGCTCGTGGACGTCGGGAGCCGATGCGGTCACGCATAAAAGACCCAACGTTTCTGCGTCCGAAGTTGGATCGCCGTGATGATAAGGATCACTGCGAATAACACGATGCTCTGGGCGGAGGCGTAGCCAGCGCGGCCGTAGCTGAACGTGTTCTTGACGATTTGCTCGACCACGACCGTGGAAGATCCCGCCGGTCCACCGCCTGTCATGACCCACACTTGGTCAAAGACCTGAAATCCGTTGATCAGACTGATGATGATCACGAAGAATAGCGACGGTGTTAGCAGTGGCAGCGTGACCAGTCGCAATCGTTGCAACGATGTTGCACCGTCGAGCAATGCAGCCTCTTGCAACGTCTCGGGGATGGCTTGGAGGCCAGCAAGCAGGATCACCATTACGAAGCCAAGATCTTTCCAAACTGAGGCGAGGATTACTGACGGAATCGCCCACGTCCGCGACGTCCACCAGCCCGGCCCGTGGATGCCGAACATACTCAGGGCCCAGTTGACAACTCCGTCCTTGGGATGCAGCAGCCACTTCCACAAGAGCGACACCACAACCCAGCTGGTGACAACCGGAAGGAAGTACAGGGCTCTGAAGAGGCCGACGAACCGGACCCGTTTGTTCAGCAGCAGCGCCAGGGCCAGACCCCCAATCATTACTAGTGGGAGATACCCGGCGAGGTAGTAGACCGTGTTGGTAAGCGCGCGCTGGAACTTTTCATCGTGGAGCAGTTCTCGGTAGTTGCCGAAGCCGACAAAATGGGGCGCCCGGATGAGATTCCATTCGTGGGCGCTCACCCACGCCGTAGCAATCATCGGTCCCAGCGAGAAGGCGAGCAGACAGACGAGACTCGGGGCCAGGAACACCGAAATGATCCCTGCCTTACGCCACCCTTTGGCACCTACCATCAGCCCGCTCCCACCGTCCGTGCGGGCCGGCCCACGTGCGTCGGCTGCGCACTATGAGCCGGGAGTGCGCGATGAGCGCCATCGTCTAGTCGGTTGCGGATTTGCTCCAGCGTCGGATGGTCGTGCAGCGGCGTGAGAAACGGGGCGCGTAAGACCAGAGACGCAGCCCCCAACGCCCACTTCGAGTCGTCCCAGGTTTCGACGTGCAAGTCCGTCGCTCCGCGCATCGGCGGAAAGATGTCTGCTTCGAAGGCCTCCACGAACGCCTCACCCATGTACGGCCACGCCCGGGTGCCTTCACCCCCGATGACTAGAGCCAGCGGGTTCAGCACGACCGAGGCGGCGGCCACCGTCCTGCCCAGCAGGGTCCCCGCTTCGGCGTAGAGGCGCAAGACGCCGGCGTGCCCAGACGCGGCCTTTGCCACCAAGTCGTCCGCACGCGCATTCTTCGCCACATAACGGTGGCGACGGGCAGCGGCCACCAGCGCCGGCTCGGAGACAACCGTCTCCAAGCAACCGCGTTTCCCGCATGTGCACAGCGAGCCGTTGCGGTCCACGCAAACATGGCCAAACTCACCACCTGCGCCCCGTCCGCCGCGGTACAGCTCGCCGTCCATCACCAAGCCCATGCCCACCCCGCGTCCGATGGTGACGGTGATGAAATGATCGATTCCTCGAGCGACGCCGTACAGGCTTTCTGCGACCGCCAAGGTGTTTACGTCGTTGTCCACCAAGACCGGCACGCCAAGGGAGATGGAGAGATGCTCGCCCACAGGCATGTTCCGCCATCCGAACAACGGCGCCTGCACCACTCCTGAGCCATAGGGATCTTCGAAACCCGGAAGTCCCAGCCCGACGCCGAGCAGAACGTGCCCCTTCGATGCTTCCCGTACGTGGTGTTCGAGGACGTCGGCCAGGAAGGTAAATGGGTTGGCGCCAACGGCGTCGAAGGCAACGGTTTCGCTGGCCAGCACTGTTCCATCCAGATCGGCTTGAACCACCGCAATATGGTCCTCGGCCACCTTTGCGCCAACCGCTACGGCCACCGAACCGACTAGGCCGAGGAGCTCGGCTGGGCGCCCCCCCCTGCTCGACGTCATGTTCAGTGCCCTGACTACACCGGACTCAATTAGACCTCGGGTCAGCGCCGTCACCGTGCCTGCGGTGACCCCGAGGCGCTTCGCAATGTCAGCCCGTGAAAGGGGCCCGTGATGACCGATGAGGCGCAGGACTGCGCTCCTGTTCACGTTGCGCAGCGCAGCTCCTGAGGCACCAACTCGCAATGTAGCTCCCTATTTAGCCACTCACTTACTTTAGTGACTGATAATAGTCACCGAGTCCTGCGGATGTCAATCCTCAGGTGTGGGGTTAATCCAAGGGTGCGACGCCGGTATGGCACGCGCCGATGTCGACTTCGAACACTCGGCTGAGCTGAATCACCCTCGTCATAACCAGCGTGGTTCATGGCCCGCCGATCGCACCAACCTGTGGTGCTCTGAACAACATCGGCAGCCAGCCTGCAACCTGATCGGTCGACCATATCTTACTGACAGTAAATACTGTGGCATCATGACCTACGCGTGGTCGAGGCGGCGTTGCCTCAGCTGGGGGAGTGCGATGTTGGGCACAACGAGTCGATGACGGATCGAGTCCGACGCCGACCCGGTCGCCCTGTGGGCGGACTGCCTGTGGTCAACCGCGAGCATGTGCTCGATGCCGCCGAGCGGGCCATTCGTCGTGAGGGGGCAGGCGTTTCGATCGATGCCATCGCCCACGAAGCGGGCGTCACCAAACCCATCGTGTACGCCCGGGTTGGTAAGCGCACAGATCTGTCCGACGCGTTGGCACAGCGACTGGCCGATCGGCTCATCGAAGCGGCCAGAACGGCTATCGGGAAGCGTCGCAATCCACGTACCCAACTCGTAGCTCTCATCCAATCCAACCTGGAGACGTTGGCGGAACATCGGGAGCTGTTTCTCTTCGTCGCCGGCGGTGCCTCTGAAGACATGCCCCAGCGCACGCTCTCTCTCGCCGAACGGTCCGCCATCCCATTGGCCAAACAGCTTGCGTCATGGCGGACCACGGCGGGCCTCGATCCATCCGTTGCAGTGGCATGGTCCTATTCCATCGTGGGTCTGCTCAATCTCGTGTCGATGTGGTGGATCACCGAATCGGATCAGTCCGCCGAACAGTTGGCCGAGCAGGTGACTGAACTGCTCTGGTCTGGGCTTTCTGGAGCGCCACCGAAGCTACCCCCCCGATGATCACGGAGAACGAATTACGCGCCTTGGTGGGACATCGCTTTCCCGGAGGGCACTACCGCATAGCGCACTGGGAGAACTGGTTGCTCACAGATTGCACGGGTCGCGCCCCAATGCCTGACGACCTCGCCCACCCTGTAGTCCTCTTCCACGCCCCGATCCTGGGGGCCGGCACATCCATTGCTGAGCTGTTCCGTTTGGGGCAAGCCAGTGGTGCTGGTTCCGTTGGGTTGGAGAGCTACGACTGGGAGTACTTCGAGCCCTTACGCGAGGACGTGGAGTATCGAGTGGAGGGAAGCATCATCGAGGCCGAACGAACCGTCAACGACATCGGAAACATCGTTGATCGTGTGGCGTTTCAGATCGAGATGTACGACGGCGAGATGCTTGCCGCCCGGGTCACAAACCGTTGGAAGTTTCGCAGGGAATTGCTTCACGCGGATACACGGTGATGGTCCATATCGGTGATGTGATTCCGAGTTGGACGATGGACAGCGTCGATCCGGCTCGGATGAAAACTATGGCGGCCATCTTGCGCGATCCGTATCCGGTGCATTGGGATCGCGATGCAAATGTTGCGATGGGACTAGCCGGCCGAGTGATCAACCAGGGCCCGCTCAACCTCGGCTACGTGGTGAACATGCTGTTGGACTGGGCCGGGCCGACCTGCATTCGGCGCCTCACTGTATCTTTCGCTCGCCCGGTACTCGACGGGGACGTAGTGGTGGCTGGAGGGCGGGTGACGACGATAAACGTCCACAACGATGAGTTGCGAGCGCACTGCGACGTGTGGCTCGAACGCGATGGCGAACGCGTCGTGGTTGGAACAGCAGTGGTGGCGCTGTCCAACAATTTTGCAGAGTCTCTATGAAATTGGCGACTGCTGAACGTACGCTCTTGCCCATGGATAGCGACTATGAAGATCTCACCGAGTGCGGACTTTCTGACGAACTCGAGCAGAAGCTGCTGAACACACAACGCGAATGCGTGTTCATGTGGACCAATCAGCTGGGCGAAGCATTTGGGGTGGTCCACGCCTATCTGCCCAAAGACGGCAAAATCTGGATGACCGCCGCAGCGCGCCGTAAGCGGATCAGCGCCATCAAACGCTTTCCCCGCGCTTCGGTGTGCATCAATGGGAGCGGCACGGCAATCGGTGGTGGCAAGACAGTGACGTACAAGGGCAACTGTGTGGTGCATGACGATCGAGAGACCAAGGACTGGTTTTATCCTGAGTTTTCGCAGTATCTCAATGCCGAGAACGAGCAGGCAGCGACCATGTTCCAATCGTTTCTCGACTCACCGCAACGCGTCATCATCGAGTTCACGCCGGACTACAAGCTGAGCTTCGACGGCAGCCTCATGTGGGCCCGATCCCCCGGCGTGAGGCCCGAGCCGAAGTAGGGATTACCACTTGACGTGAAAACTTACGGCGCGTAAATTACTATGGCATCGGTCACTAAGGCCCCAACGCAACAGTGTCCTGAGGTTCGGTATGGTGAGAAGCGATTCGGCCGCGCATTGGTGCAGTTGGTGGTCCAAATACCATCGAAATCGAGCAGAACTGAACAGGATCGAGGGAAACCATGTCGATGACTGAAGACCTTTCTCGCCCAGCTCACCTGAGGGGCAACGGAGCACCCGTTCACGAGGAATTGACCCTCACCAACCTGCGTGTATCGGGTGCTATACCGCCTGAACTCGACGGCCGCTACCTGCGCAACGGGGCCAATCCATTCACTGGCATGAGTGATCATCCCTTCTTTGGCGATGGCATGATCCACGGAGTACGGCTG
>JANYHQ010000585.1 GCA_025358985.1 Acidimicrobiales bacterium | reverse complement strand
AGCGCTCATGACACTGTGAGTCTGCCAGACGCCATGTACATGGGCCTGCGCTCGTCCGCCGAGGCCCACTACCCTGCCCGAAGTGCGCAGTTCGACGTTCCCGCCACAATTGTCCAGACGGGCGTGGCTCGGTCACTGGTTGTTGGGCCTCGCCGTGGCGGTGTGGGTGTTTCCCCCGTTCGTGATGGACGTGGGCAGCGGGCTGGACCCGTCGTGGGGTGTGGGCCTACACATGGCGCGGCACCATCACCTGCGCTTTGGCACCGACATCATCTACACGTTCGGTCCGTTGGGATTCTTGGTCCAACCCGTCATTGCCTATCCGGCGCAAGGTTTGGTGGCCGGATGGCTGCGTATCCCGATGTTCGCCTTCGTGGGGTGGTTCCTCATCAGCCGGTTGCGGTGTGTGGTGCCTTGGTGGGTGGCCACCGTGGTGGCGGTACCGCTCACCTGGGCCATGGTGGCACCGCAGGGTTTCGGCGGTGACGCCCCCGGTGTGGTGTTGGTGGTGGCCTTGGCCGCTGGCGTGGCCCGCTTCACCGCAGATCATTGCCAACTCAGCCGTCGCGTCGCAGCCTTGCTGGCTCTTGCCGTAGTACTAGGTGCACTTATTAAAATGGATGTGGGACTAGTGGGAGCATTGGCCCTGCTGCTGTATGTGGTGGGGGCAGGCATTGCCGACGGTGACGCGCCTCCACGGACCGCAACCCTGCTGCTCATCACGGTGGCGGTGCTCACCGTGGGCCTTGTGGTGATGTGGGTTCTGCTGGGCCAGCCCATTGGTTCACTGGGGCCCTGGCTGCGCTCCTCCATGGATGTGGTGTTGGGCCACAACGCCGCCATGGGAGCCGACAACGGTCGTGTCTGGTGGGCTCCTGCCACGGTGGCGGCGATAGTGGCCGTGAGTACGCTGTTGGTGGCCGCCACATGGACTCTGCCGTGGCGGCGTCGGGCCGTGGCCTTCGTGTTCACTGCGTCCATGGTGCTGTTGGCCGTGAAGCAAGCGTTTCTGCGGTCCGACGGAGGCCATATGCAACGTCTCGTGGCGCTGTTCATTGCGCTCGGGGTGACCCTCGGGGTGGCGCTCGCCTCTCGGCACGCCTCCCGATTGGCCAGGGTCGTGAGCATGCCTCTGGCTGCAGTGTTGTGTGGCGCCATGGTGGTGATGGCCCTGTCGGTGAACGCAATTGGCGGAGTCCCGTTCGTGAGTCCGGTGAAGGGGATGCAATCGGTGCGCTATCTGATGGACATGACCGCATCGCAAACGCGGCGCACGGCGTTGGTGGCGTGGGGCCACACCGCTCAACCAACGGTGATGAAGGTGCCACCTACCATGATCAAACGGATCGGCAACAAGTCAGTGCACATAGAACCGTGGGACGCGTCGGTGGCGTGGGTATATCGGCTCAAGTGGCATCCGCTCCCGGTGTTCCAGTCCTATATGGCCTATACCCCCCGTTTAGATCACCTCAATGCTGATGCCCTGGCTTCACCGTCAGGGCCACAAACCATTCTTCATCAATCACTGGCTCTCGACGGGCGCATCCCCCGCTTTCAATCGCCGTCGGCCAACGTGGAGATGTTGTGCCGCTACTCCATGGTGGAGTTCGGCAGCGACTGGAATCTGTTTGTGCGCAACGCCTCCAGCCGTTGTGGACGTGGCCGGACCCTGGGGTCGTATTCCGCCCATCAAGGTACTCCCGTGACCGTGCCGGTCAGCGCCGGGGACGAGATGGTGGTGGCCCACTTCGAGGGACTGGACCCAGGCCTGGTGGGCAACATACGAGCGTTGCTGCTGCGGCCCCGGCCCATGGTGTTCCGGGTGGGGGCCGACCCGGTGGCACATCGCTTCATCGTGGCCACACAGCACAGCGCGCATATTATTCGAGTACCGCAGTGTCTGCAGGGTCAACTGGGTAGCTATGACACCAGTTCCTACGACACCTTCACCCTGTCCCCATCGCGTTCGCTACCAGCCCCCGGCGGCCCCCGCTACACGGTGCGCTTCG
>JANYHQ010000578.1 GCA_025358985.1 Acidimicrobiales bacterium | reverse complement strand
AGCCCGGCCAGTCCTCGGCCGGGAATCTCGGGACGCTCCCCGTTGACAAAAGCCTTCAGATCCATGCCGGAGCAAAACGTCCCTCCCGCGCCCATGAGGATACCGACGCCGAGCGTGTCGTCATCGTCGAGCGCGTCGAGCGCGGCGGCAATCCCGTAGGACACCGCCTGGTTCAAGGCGTTACGAACGGCCGGCCGGTTGATCGTGATGACCGACACCGCGCCACGTCGCTCCACGAGAACCACTTCAGAACTCATGAGACCTCCGCAACCGACGCTGTGGAGCAAGACGTAAAGACGAAGTCATCGGCATTCGCCGCCTCGGTGTCACGCCATACATCGACGATGCGGACCGGGTTGTTGACGACCACTCTGCCCTTCGAGTTCCGGTAGTACGTGTCCATACCTTGGTGGGTCCAGACCATTGCCTCATGGGCTCGGTCGACCCGTTCGTTGTAGGCGTCGTGGACGTCGGTGCGTACCTCGGCTGATGCGGCTCCTGCCCCCACCATGGCTTCGAGAATCGACCGCACGTAGTGCATCTGGCGCTCGACCACGAAGACCAACGAACCGCCATGGCCGAACTGGGTGTTGGGACCGTAGAGGCAGAAGAAGTTGGGGAACCCCGGAACCGCAGTTCCGAGATAGGCCCGCGCGTCGTCGCCCTCCCAGACGTCGTGGAGCGAACGTCCACCGACGCCACGGATCTCCATAGGGGCGAGAAAGTGAACCACGTCGAACCCAGTGGCCCAGATGAGAACATCGGCCGGCACCTTCTCGCCGGCCGTCGTCACCACGAAGTCCGGGCCCACTGAGGCCACCGGGTCGTGGACAAGATGCACATTGGGTCTACGTAGCGTGCGGTACCAGCCGTTGTCGAGGAGCATGCGTTTGCCGAACGGCGGATAGTCCGGCAGAACGTGGGGAAGCAGATCGGTCCGGTCGCCGACCTCGTCTTCGATATAGCGCGTCAATGCCCGTCGATGACCCTCGTTGATTGGGTTCAACGATCGTTCGGGATGCGGCCAGTTCGGATCCTTCTGCAAGGCGTCGTAGGAACGGTCGTTGAACGCCCAACTCAACCGGATGCGGTACCAGAGCCGATAGAGCGGCACCTCGCGAAGGAGGAACTGCACATCGTCGGGAACGACCACACGGAACTTTTCAAACGGCGCCGTCCAGTGCGCGGATCGCTGGAACACGTTGAGTTCGGCCACCCGTTCGGCAATGGCCGGAACGATCTGCATGGCGCTTGCTCCGTTGCCGATGACGGCGACTCGACGGCCGTCTAGATCGACACCGTCGGCTGGCCACTGCGCGGTGTGGACGGACGGGCCGACAAAGTCGGCGAGGCCCGGCACGGCAGGAATCCTCGGCTTGTTGAACGCACCCACGGCACTGATCACCACGTTGGCGCGCAACGTGGTGATCAGACCATCGACGTCAACGGTTTCCACCATCCACTCGCTAGTGGACTCGTCCCACACCGCCTTCTCCACCGAGGTTCCGAAGCGGATGCGGGGGCGCACACCGAAGTCATCGGCGATACGTTCGAAATAGTCGTGGATCTCGTCGCGAAGAGCGAAGAACATCGACCAGTCGTTCGGCGCGAACGAGTACGAATACAGATGGCTCGGCACGTCGACACCGCACCCGGGATAGCGATTCTCCAGCCACGTGCCACCCACGCTTTGGTGGCGTTCGAGCACCACGTGATCGATACCGGCGTTGGCCAATTCGATCGACGCACACATTCCCGACATGCCGGCGCCGATGACGATCGCTCGCACCGGAAGCTTCGGAACTTCTGCAGGTGGGGACGCCTCGGATGTTGCGCCGCTGCGAAGTTCGAAGGCAATCATCTCGCCGTATCCGTCAGGGATCGGTTCACCGAGGACGAAGCTCAGAATCCTCACGAGCAGGGCTGGATCCCGGTCGTCCAGTTGCGGCGCCCGCCCCCGCGACCAGGCGGCAATTGCTGCGGCGGCGGCCGTTCGGATCTCGGCCTGGACGCCCTCGGGCAGATCTCCGGTGTCGTTGTCACTGAGCCCCTTGGCTCGACTCGGAGCGTACTGAGGTTCCAGCCATCGCAGGTCACCCGTGAGGTGGACGAGGACGGCCAGTAGCGTCGGAACGTTGGCGGCCTCTACCGCAGCGAGCCATCGCTGCTCATCGAACTTAGGGGATTCAACGTCTGCTGGCACGAGCACTCCTCAGATGTTCCTCGGGTTTCATCAACACTAGCGTTGATGGAATGTATCAGTCGGTTGTCTTCGGTTCCACACGGTCCGCCGACAGGTTTGCAGGCTGTCAACGGACGTGTTGAACTACCGGACACCACGTCATTCGACGAAACCGCTGGAGGAGTTTTCCCATGAGCAAGTCCGTGTTGATCACCGGTGCAGGATCCGGCTTCGGAAAGGGGGCGGCGCTGGCGCTGGCGGCACGCGGCCATCATGTCATCGCTACCACCGAGACAGTCGAGCAGGCTGCCGCCTTGGCCGCTGAAGCCCCGCAGCTGCAGGTGGAAAAGCTGGACATCACCACCAGCGATGTCGATCGGGCCAGCGAGTGGGAGATCGATGTCCTGGTGAATAACGCCGGCTTCGGACAGACAGGGCCGATGGCCGATGTACCGATGGATCGGTTGCGTCGCATCTTCGAGGTGAACGTGTTCGGCACCGTCGCCATCACCCAGAAAGTCGTGCCGCAGATGGTGGCCCGCAAGAGTGGACGCGTGATCATCATGTCGTCGATCGGCGGCGTGGTCTCGGCCCCGGCATTTGGCCCGTACTCGATGACAAAGTTCGCGCTCGAGGCCATGGGCAAGGCCATGCGCGGTGAACTGGCCGGTGTGGGCGTTGATGTGACGCTGCTGAACCCGGGCCCGTACAACACCGGATTCAATGACCGGATGGCCGACTCGATGTGGGAATGGTTCAACGCCAACTCGGTGAGTGCCGGCGCCACCGAACTCTTCGAGATGATGCGCGGCGTCGCCACCACCGATCAGCTCGACCCCGCCGAGGTCGTTACCCGCATTGTCGAGCTGGTCGAAGCCGAGAGCACCACGGAGAACAATTTCGTCCCCGCCGACATTCTGGAGACGCTGACCGGGCGCATCGAAGGCTGAACTCAGCCGGCTGGACTTGCGGACTCGATTCGGTCGGTACTGCGACGTCGGCGGCGGCTTTCTTCGCCCGAGCGTTGTCGACCGTTGGCGATGGCCACGGCCGCGACGAGGGCGACGCCGCTGAACATCGGATCGAGCCATTGCACGTCGGTGATGAGCTGCAGTCCCTTCACGCCGGTGGCCAGCACATAGATGGCAAGCACCGACCCCCACACATTGAAACGGCCCGGCGTGATCTGTGTCGAGCCAAGAAACACCGCAGCAAAAGCCGGAAGAAGCAGCGACGCACCGAAGCTCAACGACGGCCCAGCTATGGAGCCGTAGAACACTCCGGCGAGACCGCACAGCGCTCCTGAGACAATGAGCGAAAGCCATGTGTACATATCAACGTTGACGCCCGACAGTCGGGCTGCTTCGGGACTTCCACCTATGGCGTACAGGTAACGGCCGAACGGGGTGTGCGTGAGCGCCCACCACAAAACGACGGCAATCAGCAACATATAGACGACGATGATCTGGAACCCGAAGGCCTTGGTCTGCGTGAGCGCACGCCACGCCGGCAAACTCGGGGGCAACGGCTGACGGTTGTTTGTCACGATCACCTGGAGCGCAGCAATGATCGACGCAGTACCGAGGGTGGTGATGAACGAGTTCACTTTCAGCTTCACCACGATGAAGCCGTTGACCACTCCGATGCCCGCCCCCACCGCCAGTCCAAGGACGATGGCGAGGGGCACAGAGAGTCCACCGGCGACGGCTTTGACCACCACGATGGTGGTGAAGTTGATGTTTGCCCCCACCGACAGGTCATAGATTCCACATACGAGCGGAACCACAATGGCGAGGGCAAGGATCGCTGACACCGCCTTGCCGGCGGCCACGGAATGTACCGTGACCAAGCTGGCGAATAGGTGGGGCGAGAGCACCGAGAACACCGCAATGAACGCGGCCCAGAGATACACACCGCTGTACTTTTCGAAGCCGAGGCTGCGGGGGAATCGCTTCATGAGGCGAAGGCTCTCGATTCGTTCGTGGAGGGCTCGGCCGGATCGCCGACCCCGATACCAAGCCCGATGCCGAGGGCGGCCCGGGCAATTTCGTGGGGCGTAATCGCGTCGCCGGTGAGATCGGCAACCACCGCCCCACCCCGCAGGACGATGACCCGAGAGCAGGCGGTGGTGAGTTCGTCGGTGTCCGAGGAACTCATGAGAACCGCTGCGCCGTTGGCGGCAGCGTCAGCCAGGCACCGATGAAGCTCGCCCTTTGCGCCCACATCGACTCCCTGTGTGGGTTCGTCGAGGAGGAACACCACAGGGCCACGCTGGAACCACTTACCAAACACGATCTTCTGCTGGTTGCCACCGCTAAAGGTGGACACGAGACGGTCAACGCCAGAAACCGGCCGAATATCGAAGCGCTCAAACCATCCAGCCACGGCTGCCGCCTCGGCCTTTCGTCGAAGAAACGGGAGTCGCCAGAACCGGGGAAGGTCGCCAATCGCAATGTTCTCTCGTGCCGTGAGGCCCAGGAAGGCGCCCTGGATCTTGCGCTCGGCGGGCACAAAGGCCACCCCCCGCTCCATCGCCGCCGACGGCCGACCTGGGTGCACGATATGGCCAGCGACGCGAACCTCGCCCGTGTCACGCGGTCGCGCCCCGAAGAGGGTGGCGCACAGGGCATCGCGGCCCGAACCGGTGATGCCGGCGACACCGACGACCTCACCTTGGCGTAGTACGAACGACACATCGGCGAGCGCCTCCGACCCGACGTTGCGTACGTCGAGAATCACTTCGCCATTGGTCGAGGCGTCGTCGGCGCGAGCCTTCTCCATCGCCGACCCGAAGAGATGCCCGAGCAGGCTCTCTCGGGTAAGCGACGCAACCGGACCCTCGAACACCTTGCGGCCGTCGCGCAGCACGCTCGCCGTTTCCGCCACGTCGGCGGCGACGGCGCGCGTTTTGCTGTGCATGTTGCTCCCCTGACGTCTGCGGTCTTGTGACCACGGCCACAGAACAGTACGAACCAAACCGACATTTGTCGACACTAACGTTTACGTTGACAAGCAGGTCGAAGCCATCTTCCCCGTCTCGGCTAGCCGACTGCCATCCCACCGTCGATCACTAGGTTCGTGCCGGTTACCCAGCCGGCAGCATCGCTGCACAGGTACACATATGCACCGGCGATCTCGTCGGTGGATCCGAACCGACCGAGAGGGTGCCGACCACGGATGGCGTCGAGCGCGCCGGGCGGCAGGTCGTCGTGGAAGCGGGTCACGAACGTCCCCGGGCTCACGCAGTTCACCCGAATTCCTTCGGCTGCGTATTCCGCCGCTGCGAGCTTGGTCAGCTGGATCACCGCCGCCTTCGAAGCGCCGTACGGACTCGAATGCGTCCATGTGGTGAACCCAGCCACGCTCGCCGTGTTCACGATGGCGCCGCCTTTTCCGTCGTTGCGCATCTGCACAATGGCCGCTTTCGTGCAGTTGAAGATGCCCACGAGATTGACCTCGAGGACTCGGCGAAAGTCTTCGACCGTTACGTGATGGAGTCGTGCGCTCGGCGCCACGATGCCTGCGTTGTTGATGGCGATGTCGATGCGGCCGAACTGCGAAGTGAAAGTGGCATAGGCCGCTTGCACCGCGTCGTGGTCGGTGACGTCGACGACGACGGGGACAACGTCGAGGACCGAGGTTGCTCCACGTTGGCGTTCGCTTGTCGCATCGCGCAGCGCCCCCACGGCCGCGTGGGTGGCGTCGTGATCATGGTCGACGATGGCGATCGCCGCCACGCCTTCGGTTGCGAACCGCCGAGCGATCGCTGAGCCGAGCGCACCCGACCCTCCGGTCACGACGACAGTTCGGCCGATCAAGTTGGTATCCACCGCAACCTCCATTTTTCAACGCGTACGTTGACGATATCGGCCAGAGCAGCGTACAGTCGAGTCGCATCCTGCAGGCCACGTTCCCCGGAGGTCCACCACCATGCCCTATCAACCGATTTCGTTTTCTAGCGTCATCCCCGTGGCCGATCATCACGTCGAGCTTCGTCGCAGTGTGGCCAAGCTGGTCGGAGGCTTCGGGCGCAAGTACTACCAAGACATCGTGAAACGCGGCGAGAAGGCCACCGAATTGTGGAGTGCCCTTGGCGAAGCGGGATTCCTCGGTGCTCATATCACCGAGAAGTGGGGTGGCGGAGGTGGCGGCATGACCGACTACTACATCGTCGTTGAAGAAACGGCGGCGCAGGGCTGCCCCCTGTTCACCATGGTCCTGCAGTCGATCTGCTCCCCCATCATCGAGGCTTACGGAACGACCGAGTTGCAGGAACGCTGGTTGCCTGGTCTGGCCGACGGCACCGTCAGGATGTCGTTTGCCATCACCGAGCCCGACGCCGGTACGAACACCCACCGGATCACCACCACGGCAACCCCGACAGGTGATGGATGGGAGCTGAACGGGGCAAAGTACTGGACGTCAGCAGTGGATGAAGCGCACGCCATTCTCGTGGTGGCGCGCGGACCCATTGCTGGATCCGACGGTCGACACCCGCTGTCGCTGTTCATCGTCGCGCCGGATTCTCCGGGCATCTTGATGCAGCCGATCGAGAACATCGTCCAATCGCCCGACAAGCAGTTCATGGTCTTCTTCGACAAGGTGAAACTGGGCCCGGATTCGCTCATCGGGACCGAAGGGAATGGCCTGCGCCAAGTCTTTGTCGGCCTCAACACCGAACGCATCGCGGTGGCGGCGATGAACAACGGAGTGTCGTGTTACGCCATCGATCGCGCCGTTGAGTATGCGAATACGCGCACAGTTTGGAAGGAGCCGATCGGCGCCCATCAAGGTGTTGCCCACCCGCTTGCCGAGGCCGCGATCAACGTACAGATGGCACGCCTCATGGCGATGCGCGCCGCCGAGATGTCTGACCGTGGTGAGGATGCCGCCGAGGCCGCCAACATGGCCAAGTTCGCTGCCGCCGACAGCTCGCTGCGCGCACTCGACCAGGCCATCCAGATCCACGGAGGCAACGGGTTTGCCCTCGAATATGGTCTCGCCGATCTCTGGTTCATCGCCCGCGTCCACAAAACCGCACCGCTCAGTCGCGAGATGGTGCTGAACCACGTGGCCCAACACACCCTCGGCCTGCCGAAGAGCTACTGAGTGACGAGGCGTGCCGCTGCCAGCTCCGCCAGTCGGAACTTTTGCACCCGTCCCGTGACGGTCACAGGGAGTTCCGATGCCTCCATGAACACCACGTGGGCCGGAACCTTGAAGCGGGCGAGGTTGGCCGAGCAGTGGGCAATGAGTTCAGCGGCGGCGGGGACACGATTCATGTCGGGCACGATGACCGCGCAGCCCACCTCACCCATTCGGGCGTGGGCGAGACCAACCACATGCGCCTGTACGACCCCGGGACACTCGGCCAGCACTCGCTCCACTTCGGCAGGCATCACCATCTCACCACCACAGCGGTACGTCTCTTTCAGTCGGCCCGAAAGGATGACATCGCCGTCCTCGCTCACCACACCGATATCACCTGTGCGTAGCCAGCCATCGGCGTTGAAGGCAGCTGCGGTCTCCTCCGGCTTGTTGTAGTAGCCCGCCGTGACGGCTGGACCGCGCACGACGAGTTCCCCCCGCTCACCGCGCGCTAGGTCGGCGCCAGTCTCCGCGTCAATCGTCTTGTATACGGCGAGAAAGCCGCCGAGGGCGCTATCCCCGGCGGTCCCGGCGGGACGAAAACGTCCGCTGGTGGTCTGGAGATGTTCGTCGCCCAGATCCTGGACGTTGCTGGTCATGGCCGCCGTCGTCTCCGTCTGCCCGTACCCGGCGACGAGTTCGTCGGGACCGAGGAGGTCACGGATCTCCGCATGGATCGTCGGCGGCGCCGCCGTTCCCGAGGAGTAAACGATGCGCAGGGTGGCGAGGTCATATGGCTGCGCGGCAACACGAGACCGACGTGCCTCAGCGAGCAGGGCAAGGGTCATCGTCGGGACCGCCGCAAGTTCGTCAAGGCGGTGGCGAGATACGCACGCCAGCAGGTCGGCTGGATCGAACGCCGTGCGCGGCGCCACCGCCCCGCCCACGAACGTGGCGGCCAACAGACATTCGATGGCGCCGAACACGTGATACATCGGCAACGCGAACGCACTTCGGTGGCCGCGCCACAGGCCGCGTGCATAGGCCGATGCGTAGCCCGTTCGCACCAGCATGTCGTGGGTGAGCATCACGCCCTTCGGCGTGCCGGTGGTGCCCGACGTATAGAGGATGTCGGCGTTCTGCCCTGCGGCCACCGCTTCGTTGCGTGCATCTACCTCCACCAGCTCGGCATCGTTGGCCATGGCACCGAGTTCGTCGAGGCTGCGCCACGAGCGAGTACGTCCCGTAGGGGAGAACACCACAACGCATCGCAGCGACGGATACGACGCCGAGGAAGCGCCCCTCTCCCAGTCCGGCATCATCGAGTCAAGCATCGCAACGTAGTCATTGTCGCGGAACGCATCCATCGTGATCAGCATCACGGCGTCGGACTGCTGGAGCACGTAGGAAAGTTCGCGCTCGCGCAATAAGAAGTTCACGGGCACGCAGACGGCACCGAGCGACGCGATGGCAAACTTCACGGCAATGAACTCGGCATAATTCGCCATCACCACGGCGATGTGATCACCTACTTGGACGCCCATGGCGACCAGCCCCCCGGCCAGTCTGCGAGACCAGTCCCGGACTTCCCCGTATGTCCACATACGGTCATCGTCGATGATGAATGGGTCATCACCGAAGCGCTCCACGCAATGATCAAGATGGCGGCCGAGCGGACGTGTCACCCACGGCGTCCAATCGGCGTCGAGCTGGCGACGACGATCCTCAATCGTGGGAAGCGGTGCCCGCTGGCTCGTTGCCCGGTCGTGGTCGGCAGACATCAAACGCTCCTCAGGCTCATCCGTAGGCATGCATCCTGCGGTCCAGATCTCAGGTTGTCAACGCGCCAGTTGAAAACCATCGGCGATCCCGTATCGTCGGTTGGATGACAAGTGTGTTCGAGACCCTTTTGACCGACACCGAGGACGAGAGCACATCGCTCATCGAAGTGCTCGACCGGCTCGACTCACACGAATGGGGCACGCTCACCGGTTGCGTTCCGTGGACAATCGGCGACCAAATCAGTCACCTCGCTTGGAACGACGCCGCTACCGTTCGGGCCCTTACCGACCCGGAGGCATTCATAGCGTCACGTCCAACCGGACCCGAGGCGATTCAGAGCATGGTCGACGCTGTCATCACCGACCATCACCGCATGGGGGGCACCGAGCTGCTGGCGTGGTTCCGGTCCGCTCGTGTAACGATGCTGGATGCATTCCGCAGTGCCGACCCGAAGACACGGATGCCCTGGTACGGACCGGACATGAGCGTCACATCGAAACTCACAGCGCGATTCATGGAGACCTGGGCCCACGGTTGGGATGTGGTGGACGCGCTCGGCCCCACCTACGAGCCCACCGACCGACTGCGCCATGTTGTGTTCCTCGGTCTTCAAGCCCTGCCCAACGCCTTCGCCACACACGGTCGCCCCCAGCCCGTGGACGCGGTTCGCGTCGACGTCGAATTGCCCAGCGGCGCACGCCTCGTACTCGGTTCAGCCGATGCGGTACAAACGGTGGAGGGAGACGCCTACGAGCTTGCGTTGGTCGTGACACAGCGGCTCCACGCCGGGGACACGTCACTGCGAGCCACAGGCGCCATCGCCACCGAGTGGCTGGAGATTGCCCAGGCATTCGCCGGTCCCCCCGGGGCCAAACGGACTGATTGATCCGCTACCAACGCGCGCATATGAATCATCCCAGGAGCGGATTGAACCAGCGAATCTCGGGGAATCGAGCGAAATCGCTGTCGGCGCTGACCATCTCCAGTCCGTGCTCAACGCACAATGCCACGTGTACTGCATCGGTGACCAGCCCGGCTCGCACGTCATGGGTTCCCAGAAGATGGCCCAGGATGTCTCGATGACCCCTGCCAGGACCGGGAATCCAACAGGCCGGCGCGTCGAGCCAACTGCTCACGGTATTCCACGCATCCTCGGGAGCCAGGGGGCTAGCTGTAGCTCTCGGGTTGGTTGCGATTCGGACGAAGGAGACAAGCGATGTCCACGGGATTCCAACTCGCCGGGGACCGTTGAGCGCCGACGTCAACCAGGCCAGCGCTCGATTGTGAAATGGGTTGTCGCGGTCGACCGAGTACAGCAGGATATTTGCATCGACCAGCATTACCGGGCGCCTGGGCCTTCGAGGAGATCGAGAGCGTCGGCAATGTTCGAAACATCGATCTTTAGCCCTAGCGGATAGGTCCTTGGGACGAACGGGGCAACTGCCGGGGTTGCCACCGCCGCCCGTCGGATGAGCTCGTTCACGGCATCGCTGACCCCGCGGCCGCGTTCTTTGCGCACCTGCTCGACGAGTTTTGCGGTGTCGCTTTCGAACTCAACGGTTGTACGCATGTGATGGACCATACACGTGAGTGCGCCCGATTCCGCACGTGCGTGCGCCGGCCCATGGGAGGCACTACGAGTCCTACTCAGCGAGGATGGCGTCGATCTGGCCCATTGCAGTCCGCATGCCTTCGTCCATACCCATCTCAGTCAACTGAGCCATGGCCTCAGCTGACGGGAATCTTGTCTCGATGGTCATTCCGGTGCGATTCGGTGTGAGCACGTCGAAGGTGACCGTGAACGACACCGTCGGCATGGTGTCGTTTGGGTTGCCGTCGGCGTCGGAGAATCCGTCTTGGAGATCGAGCCGCTTCGGTTCGTCGACGGAGATCACCCGCCACCATCCATCGTGGCGATCACCTTCAGGACCAGTCATGAAGTAACTGACGCGTCCGCCGGGCTGCAGGTCGTGCTCCACTACGGTCGCTGGATAGGTCGGCGGACCCCACCAGCGCTCAAGCTTGCGGGGGTCGGCCCACAGCTGCCAGACCTTGTCGATCGGTGCGTCCCAGTGGCTCACCACGGTCATCGTGAGGTTGCTCATGTCCTTGCGGACGTCTGTCACGCTCATCGTTTTGCTCCTTGTTTCGTTGTGGACTTCTGAATGTTTGTGTCGGGTGCGGCGAGGACATCGCCAAAACGGTCCAGGCGATCGCGCCATGTTGCCTCCAGCTGATCGAACATCCGGGCGACCTCTCGTACCGCCTCGATCCGGCCCCGCACCAATCGCTCACGGCCGTGCTTGTGCTTGGTCACCAGCGCCGCCCGTTCGAGGATGGCAACGTGCTTCTGCACCGCTGCGAAACTCATCGGATAACAGCGGGCGAGGTTGGACACCGAATGCTCCTCGCGCAGCACCAGGCGCACGATGTCGCGTCGCGTCGGATCAGCCAATGCATGCAGAACGAGGTCGAATTGCCCGTGTTCGTTGTCGGCCGCTGCCACCCGGCTCCTTGCGAGATCTACAACCATATGGTTGTAGGATACTTGACCGCGGCCCAAGAACACAAGCGCTCAGCTGAAATTCGAGGTGCCGATCAGTTTGTTCGGCCCTTGGCGAAGCGGACTATTGGTCTTCGGCAAGCGATGCGAAATCGCTTTTGCTTTCTTGTACCACCGCATTCCTGACACCGGATGCTTCCAACGTCCCTTCATGGCCGACGCTTGCCTCGTTCGATCAACTCTAACGTCGGTCGATTCAACCTTCTGACAGCAGCGGAAATCGGACATCGGCAAGTATCGCAATGTATCGACGGAGTTGGCGGACGCTCCCGAGTGGCAACTCTCAGCGAAGGTGGTGCTCGTGCTGTCCTTCGATCTGCTCCAACCTGCATGGAGTTGGATAAGGCTGCCGATCGTCTCAAGGGACCGGCAGACTGGACCACGACGATGTGGAGGTGACCATGACGAAGCGAGACATCAGATTTGAGGAACCCCTCTACACGGTGGCCGAAGCAGCGCGGGTGATCGACGTCCCGCCATCAACACTCGCGACGTGGACCAAGGGCTATGTCCGCGACCGGAACGATCGGCCCGCAGTCATCGGTGAGGCCGTTGTGACGGCGTTTCCAGCTAAAGGGCGCTCGCCGAGCATCCCGTTCATCGGGCTGGCCGAGGCGATGGTTCTCGCCGCAGTGCGTCAGTCCGGTGTCCCAATGCAACGGGTTCGGCCCGCGCTCGCCGCGCTGGAGGGTGAGATGGGCATCGGACATGCGCTTGCGTCACGTCAGCTCTATACAGACGGTGCGGAGGTGCTCTACGACTTCGGTGCCGACAAGGTCGACCCCGAGGTAGTGGCGTCGCTCGTCGTAGTGCGCAACGGACAACGTGTGTTCGTGGATGTCGTTCGCGAGCAACTGAAGCGCATCGAGTTCGGCGCTGATGGCTACGCCACGCTTCTTCGAGTGTCGGGTTACCGCAGTGACGTTGTGTGCGATCCGACGCGGTCGTTCGGCAGACCGATCTTCGTTCGTGGCGGAGCGCGAGTCGACGATGTGATTTCGCGATTCCAGACCGGCGACTCGATCGAGGACCTCACCCAGGAGTTCGGCGTAGGCGTCGCTGACATCGAGGACGCGTTGCGTGTCGCATCCCGACGGGCTGCCTGACCTTTTCCTCGATCGAAGCCTGGGCCGCAAGAAGGTCCCCGAGCTACTCCGCGCCGAAGGCCTTCGCCTGGTGACCCTGGCCGAGCACTACGGCATCCCGAACGACGAGACCATCGATAACACCGAATGGCTGCAACTCTGCGGCGAACGCGGATGGCTGGCCGTCATGAAGGACGACCGAATCCGCTACGTCGGGGCCGAACGAACCGCGCTGGTCGAGTCCCGCGTTCGAGCTGCGGTGATCACCAACGCCAACCTGCCGGCGGCCGACATGGCGGAACGAATCATTCGTGCGCTTACTGACCTGGTGGAGATCTGCGGCCAACGGAAAGGCCCGTTCTTGTTCGCGCTCCAGCAGAACCGACTTGACGAGATCTCACTTGATTGACAACGGCACCGGTGTCGCTGGCTTGGAAAGGGCCGAATCTCACACCACGAAGAACCTGTCTCGACCACACCAAGGTTCGGCACTCATCCGGACTTCGACTGCGAGGTTATGACGCCTCGCTAAGCGTCATCGCAATTGAGCAGCCAAGCGCAGCTGCGTATCTCTCAAGCGTCGACACTCGTACGTCGTGCTCGCCGGACTCGAGTCGGGCGATCGAAGACTGCGACGTGCGCATCAGCACAGCCGCCTCGGTCTGAGTCATGCCCAACGCAATCCGGCGCTCCGCCAGCTGGCGTCGGAGCACCCGCCGATTCGTCCGTGCCGCCACCATCGCCGGGAACTTCGGTTTCTTCCGGGCGCGCTCAGCGATGTGTCGATCGAGATCATCCGGCGGTTGCTTGCGGACCATGGCACCTATTGTGTCATCTCAGAAACGAGATATCAAGAAGTAGATCGAGGCTGCGCTCGGCTGCGACAGCCAGTCGGCGAAGCGCGTTTCAGCAAGTGCAATCGTTCGCGGCGGCGGGCGCTGCG
>JANYHQ010000479.1 GCA_025358985.1 Acidimicrobiales bacterium | reverse complement strand
GGGGCCCGACGGTTTGGAACGAGTCTCGGGCAGTGGACTGGGGGTCATGCGAGATGACATGAACCTGGCCTTTCGAGCCTCCGACGACTGGGACCCGGCAGCCGTGGTGCTCTTGACCAAAACCGAGATTGCGAGTGTGGTCCAGCGACCCACGCCATACGACATCGTGGGTATCAAACGCTACGACGGCAACGGACACCTCTACGGCGAGCGCCGGGTCATGGGGCTGCTCACCAGCGAGGCGTACTTCTCCAGCCCCTCCACCATCCCGCTGCTACGGCGCAAGGTGGACGCAGTGCTGGCCCGTTCTGGGTTCAATCCCCGCAGCCACGACGGCAAGGAATTACGTGCGGTATTGGAGGGGTATCCGCGTGATGAGTTGTTCGCCGCGTCAGTGGATCAATTGCATGACACTGCAATGGGCGTAGTGCAACTTCAGGAGCGCCGCCGGGTTCGCCTGTTCGTACGCCTCGACGTGCACCGCCGGGTGTGGACAGCACTGGTGTATCTGCCCCGCGATCGCTACAACACCGAAGTCCGTCACAAGCTCGAGAGCGCACTGCTGCGCGCCTTCGACGGTGCCGCCATCGAGTTCACGGTGTCACTCACCGAATCTTCTCTGGCTCGGATCCATTTCGTGGTGCACCTATCACCATTGGCCGGCTTCCACGATGTCGACGTTGAACAAGTGGAGGAGCAACTCACCAATTGCGTACGATCGTGGGGCGACGCTCTGCGTGATGCGTTGGTTGATCAGTGCGGTGACGAGCACGGTCGGGATCTGTATGCCCGATACGGCGACGCCTTTCCCCCCGGCTTCATCGCGGTCACTGCGGCCCGGCTCGCCGTACCCGATGTGATCAATGCCGAACGGGTGCTCATCAGCTCCGAGCTCGAGGTGCACGTCCAGGTACCCCTCGACGCTCCCCCCGGGGTGGCGCGCCTCAAGGTGTACGTACCGGGTGCCCAAATCGACCTGGCCGACCTGCTCCCCATGCTGGCGAACCTCGGGGTACGGGTACTCGACGAACGGGCCACAGAGCTGACACTGACACCTCCATCGGTATGGATCCACGATCTTGGCGTCACTTGCGTGGGCGTGGACCTAGCGGCGGCCGGGGTAGATCAACGTCTCCAGGACTCGTTTGTGGCGGCGTGGCGGGGCCGATCCCAAAACGACGGATTCAACCGTCTCGTACTTCATGCCGGACTCACGTGGCGCGAAGTACATGTTCTGCGCGCTTACGTAGCGTATCTGCGTCAGTTGGCATTCACGTTCAGCCAGGGATACGTGGAAACCACACTGCTCGAACAAGCCGAGATCACGACTGATCTCATTGGAATGTTTCGTACCAAGTTCGACCCGGCACAGGTCTCAGGTCGCGTCGAGGCCATGGACATCATCCGGGCCCGAATACTGCATCGCCTCGACACGGTTGCGTCGCTTGATCAGGATCGCATCATCAGGGCACTTCTCGGGCTCATCGACGCCACCGTCCGTACCAACTGGTTCCAAGTTGATGACAGTGGGTCCAGTCGTCCCACGTTGGCGTTCAAGCTGCAACCAGCATTGATCGACGACGCCCCCCGGCCCCGACCGCAGTTCGAGATCTACGTCAATTCGCCGCTGGTGGAAGGAGTCCATCTCCGAATGGGACCAGTGGCCCGGGGAGGTATCCGGTGGTCCGAGCGACCGGAGGATTTCCGTACCGAGGTCCTTGGTCTCATGAAGGCGCAGGCCGTGAAGAACGCGGTGATAGTGCCAGCCGGGGCCAAGGGTGGCTTCGTGGTGCGGCGGAGCTTCACCGATCGCCAAGCCATGCAGGACGAAGTGGTGGCCTGCTACCGCCTGTTCATCGAATCGCTGCTCGAACTCACGGACAATTTGGTGGGTGCCACGGTGGTGCCTCCCGAGCTCACCGTGCGCCACGACAGCGACGACAGCTATCTCGTTGTGGCAGCAGACAAGGGCACCGCTACATTCTCCGATATCGCCAATGAATTGGCGCTACGGCGAGGATTCTGGCTGGGCGATGCGTTTGCCTCCGGTGGTTCTGTGGGTTATGACCATAAGAAAATGGCGATTACAGCTCGAGGCGCTTGGGAGTCAGTCAAGCGCCATTTCCGCG
>JANYHQ010000491.1 GCA_025358985.1 Acidimicrobiales bacterium | reverse complement strand
GCCCTGATCGGCGAGCGTCTCTCGGAGAACGGTTTCCCGCATCCCCAACTTCGCTTTCTCGATCTCGGCTGCCTTGGCAGGCAACTCGGCGAGGTCCACTTCTTTGAGATCGTCAGGGGTCACATACTTGAAACCCTTGTCGGCGATGACGGCCGCAGCTTTGAAGCCACGGAGTTCCACCTCCAACTGACGCTTCTCTTCGAGGACACTTTCGTGTCGTGCTCGGAGTGAGCCTCCGGTCTCGGAGCCTCCCTCAGGTAGCTCTTCGGCCATGTGATTCTCCTACGCCCCTAACGACTACGCTGCCCTGTGCCGGGGGAAACACTTGCAGGTTCTATAGAGACCCCCAGGACCACTCTCACGGTCAGAACCAGTGGAGGAGGAAGTGGAGGGATAGGGTCAGCCAGCCGGCAAGAAACAGCCGGCGGCGGATCGGGTTCTTGCGGTCAGAGAACCGCCAGACGAGCGACGACAGGGTGCCGCCCGGGTACTTGCTGCGCTTGCGTATGGCGCTCAGTTCGATCACGGTGAAAGCTGCGCCCCAGGCGAGCCACCACTTCGTGAACGGGTTCCACCTCAACGGTTCACGAGGCCCGTCTGGCTATACCCACCCTTTCGGTTCTGACTGATGTTGAACTGGCCGGAACCCTGCCCGTAGGAGGCCTCCTGCCCGAGTCCTTTCGTCAGTCTCGCTGCCTCATCGGCGTTGCCGAGGAAGGATGCCTTCTCGAAGTCGCTCTGAGTGAACGCACCGCCGCCCGAGCGGTCCACCGCTCCGGCGTACAGGTTCTTGTTCTCGCCGAACTGGACGTAGGCCTGCTGCGCCGCAGCACGGCTCACGCCAGCCGACCGGATCTGAGCGATCGTATCCTTGTCCGGCAAGGCGAGCCCGGCGCTTGTCGCTGCGGCCCCGAGGGCAGCGTACTCGAAGCTATGCATCAGCTCGTTCAAGTTCAAGGTCTGGCCCGACGTCGGGTCGCCGCCGTGATACAAGGCGTCCATTATCTGTCGAGCGAAATTCGGATCGGTCTGGATGACGCTCTGGACGGCGCTGCCTGTCAGGGCGCCCTGCTGCTGCAGGGCCGAGAGGGTCGAAGAGACACGGGCAAGCCCGGCCTCGGTGGCCCGGGTGATCCACGTCTTGTAGTCGAGGGGTTGCATCGCAACCTTCTGGTTGTACTCCTCGTTCAGCCGCTGACTGGCTGCCGGGTCGACGGTCGCTGCGTACAGGTCGTCGGTCGACACCCGCATCCCGGCATAGACGTAGAAGGCGTCCTTCAGGTCCTGGCCGCCGGTCTTCACGTTGTCGTAGATGTCGAGGCGCTGCTTCAGCTCGTTCGGGTCGATGTCCGACTTGAAGAACCCGACGAAGTCCGCCGGGTTGTCCATGCGATCAGCCGACACCCCGTACTGCTTGAGCAGATGGCGGTAGGAGTCCTCCTGGTTGATGTACTGCGCTTCATTCATCCGCATCGAGCCGTCTTCACGGAGAAGTCCGGCGAATCGGGACTTGTACTGAGAGGTGCCCCGCAGCTTGGCCACGACCTCACTGTCGGAGGCCGAGGTGGCCGACACCTCCTGGAACCAGGAGGCGGGCAGGCCGACAGACTTCAGCCACGGGAACAAGGTCTCTAGATCGGAGAGTAGCCCGGCGCCCGTGCTGGGCGGCGTTATCGCTTGAGCGGGGTCCATCTATAGGACCCCCGGAGTCACGAGAACCCCATCAACTTTCCGACGGAGCCGGCGAGCGTGGTGAGCGAGTCCCGGGCGTTCTTCGTCCCGAGCCACTCGTCGGACTTCTTCAAGTCCTGCTCGAACTGCCACACCGGCTGGCCTTTCGTCAAGGCCTGCTGAACCTTCGGGTCCGACAGATCGGTGGGACGTTCCAGCACCCGGTTGGCCGTCTCCATCCACGGGGCCGCATACGTCAACGTCTCCATGTCCCGAGGCTTCCACTGGCCGTACTGGGCTTGCGCCTGGTTCTTCAACGTCTCGGTCAGGTCGTCGTCGGAGGCGTCCTTGTTGACGATCTTGCGAGCCCAGTCCTGAATGGTGCTCTCGCCCCATTTCAGGCCCCAACGGTCGAGGGTCTGGCGAACCCGCATGGCGGTGTTCTCCACGTCGATCCCGGGCTGCTTCTCTGCCTTCTGCTCGTCGGAGAGGTCTCGGTTGTACGGGCTGTTGGCGATGTCGAGGGCGTGCTTCTTGACGACCGACTCGGTCCATGAACCAAAGCCCATCTGCCCCGAGGCAACCTGCTCCAGGTAGTTCTGGATCATCGGGTCGCTGGCGGTGACCGGCTGGCCCGTGTATTGCTTCCAGGTGTCGGCCATCCGGTTCGCCGTGTCGTCACGGCGCTTTGCCTTCTCGCCGTCGGCGAGACCGTTCCAGTCGAGCTGCCCCAACGTGCGAGACTTCCACCACGCAGTAGCCTGAAGCTTGTTGTTGAGCTCCAGGGGGTTCATGTCGGGGCGACCGGCGAACTCGGCCAGAACACGACGAACCTCGGGGTCGTCTTTGGCCGGGTTGTTGTAACCCATCACCTGGCCGACGATCGAATCCCAGAAGCCCTTGTAGGAACCGTAGGTCGAGCCGACCGTGCCGAGCTCATCGGCGAGTCCGGCGTCGACCGCTGCCGTCGACTGCCAGTCGGCCTGAGACATCTTCGTGACTGAAGCGCCCGATATATCCACGGCGCTGTTCGGGTTGATCTTGTACGAGATGTTGACGCCACCGACGTCGAACAGGGCGTAAACGTCGTAGGTGCCGGCGATGTTGACCACCTTGGCGTCCGACGGCAACTTGAACTTGGCCGTGGGCGAAACGGCACCCCCGGTAGTCGAGCTCACGCTCCCTCCTTGCTGCCAGTCTTGGCCAAGAAGCCCCTGGTTCGTTGCGTTGGTGACGGCAGCACGAGCCGCTTCCACGTTCGTGCCGTAGGTCGGGCTACCGGAGGCGTTGAACCCGCCAGGGGCGGCCGACCAGGGGGAGAAGCCTCCCGACTTGTTCTTCAGCGCCAAGGCGGCCTTGGCGTTCACGACCGGATCGAGCAGGTCGCTCATCTGGGTGATGCCGATAGCCTGCTTCAAGAACCCGAGGTGGACCGAGTTGATCTGGAACAGGCCATAGTCGCCCGTCTGGGCGGTCGGGTTCGGGTTGTCGGTGCGGTGCGCCGCCGGGTTGTACTTCGATTCCCGGCCACCGATGGCCAGCATCGTTACGAGGTCCTCACCACGCCAGCCGGCCTGGTAGAGGATCTGGGCTACCTGTTCTTGAGTGAGCATGTCAGGTGTTCTGGTTGACGATTCGGGCGGCCTCGGCGAGGTGGCCGAGGAAGGTTGAGTTCTGCATCGCCTGGGCGCTCGCCGCAGTGGAACCGATCGTCGTCTGGTAGGAGCCGGTCCTCATCCCGGCCAACACCGATGCGTTGTCGGGGGCCTCGTTGCCGAGCAACGACTGGGCGCCCTGGACGAACTGCTGTTGGTAATCCGTCTCGGATTGGCCGGGCTGCTTGTGGCCGTAGAGCGTCTTGTATTCGGGGCTGGCTTCCGCCATCGCCCGCAAACGGGCGGTGAGGTCCACGCTCTGATCCTTCGGGGCAGCCGAGACGGCCGCCCTGAGTTCGCCGGTCATCTGGTTGACCATCGCATCGGAGGGTTCTGATCGGAACCAGGAGCGCCACATGTCTTTGACGTTCTGCTTGATCGTCTCTGGATCAGGCATCGTTCGTTCGGCGGCCTTCCCGGCGTCCGCCACGTCGGTAAGGTGCTTCATGAAGGCGTCCAGGCCCGAGCCGCCCTCGTAGCCGAGGGCCTTCTGGGCGGCGGGGGACCATTGGCCGTTCAACATCAGTTGCCCGGCGAGAAGGGCATCCTCGTTGGAGACCTTCGTCGAATCGCCACCTGTCGCCATCAGCCGGGAGGCGAGACCGGAGTCGAGGCTGCCGAGGTAGGCGAGCGTCGGGTCGCCGTACTTCTTCAGCGCCTGCTGGTAGCCCATCGTCAACTCGGCGATCGAGAGTTCGTTCTTAGCCGCTGGCTGGTTGCCCTTGTATGCCGGCTGGATGGTGCCAGCTAGATCTGCGTTGGTGACCGTGGTGCCGTCAGGCATCTTGTAGCCGACCTTCACGTGGTTCGGCTTGCCGGTGTCCGAGTTGATGCTCGAATCCTGGACGTAGTCGCCGGCCGACAGGTCGATGCCGTGAGCCTTGATAAGGGCCGCCAGAGGCTGCCAGGCCACGTTGCCGGTCGAGTCTTTGAAGCCGAACGTGTCGGCGTAGCGGATGATCCGGGACACGTCCTCGGTCTTGTACCCGTACAGGCCGAACTGCGTCTTCATCTGGTCGGCGGTCACGTCATACTTGCGGTTCCCTGGGAGGGTCACCGCATAGGAGACGATCGGGTCAATGTCGAGCAGGGCACCGTTGACAACCGACTTCGTCATGTCGGTGGCGTCGTTGAATTGCGGGGAGGTGACAAGCTGGCTCCAGGCCATCTTCGTCCCGAAGACCGTGTTCCACTCTTTGACGATGCGTTGCTGTTGCGCTGACGTCGGATCGGACTGGAGCTGCTGCAGGAGCCACTTCGGGGTCTGCGGCAGGTTGAGTGTCGCCTGGTCCTGCGGGGTCAGCTTGCCCGACTTGTTGGCCCTGTCGATCACCTGCTTCTCGGTGGGCGTGACCACCCCGTCGGCCTGAGCCTTCTTGGTGGCGGCGTCGACGACGTTCCGGTCAGCCTGCTGGTTGACCCGGTCCCACATGCCCTGGAGGACTGCCGTATCGTTATAGCCGAACGGT
This sequence comes from Acidimicrobiales bacterium, assembly GCA_025358985.1. Classification (GTDB taxonomy): domain Bacteria; phylum Actinomycetota; class Acidimicrobiia; order Acidimicrobiales; family JANYDT01; genus JANYHQ01. The sequence continues at coordinate 19,290 of JANYHQ010000491.1, read as the reverse complement.
TTCCCCGCCTTCGATGTCGGGTCGTCGAGTGGCGACGGCTTCACGTAGGCCTTCAGCATCTCCTGGACGTGCGGAGGCAACTGCTCAAACGGGGTGGCCGGGTCGATGCCGAGCGCCTGGATCTGAGCTACGAGTTGCTCAAACGTCTGATTGTTGGCATCGCTCACGTAAAGACCCCCCGGGTCATGCCTTTACCTCTGCTTCGATCGTGCCGAGTTCAGGCTCGAAGTACTTGCCGTAGATCTGCCGCCATTCGGGAAACTGGCGAGCGAGGCCGACCGCCTGGTCGATCAGGTTCTTACGAACCGACGACGGGGCGTCCACGAAGTCGGGGATGCCGTGCAACTTGAGGTCGGCCTTGGCGGCGGTCACCGCCTGGTTGAATTGGTAGGTGACGAGATCAGTGGGGCTGGCGTTGCCGTTCGCCACCCTGTCAAACCGTTCCTGGAGTTCCAACTTGAGCGTTGCGTTATTCTGTGCCGACTTCACCCTGGAGTCCTTCCAGCCCGGGTACTGCTGTTCGATCTCGGCACGCTTCGCCTCGTAGGCCAGTTTCGTCGAGGCGAGCCACGGCTGGCTGAGGTCGTTCATCGTGTAGCCGTGCTTGGTCAGGTTGGCCTCGAAGTCCTTGCGGAACGCCCCCCAGGCGGACCAGCCGTCGCCAGCGTCCGCTGCGTAGGTCTGCCGGCTCGGCGAACTCAAGGCATGGACCTGTTCTGCGCCAGAGCCGAGCAGGTGGTTGATGTCGTTGATGACTGGTAGAAGCTGGACGGTCAGGTGCTTGATGTTGGCCGCATCGGCGGCCGAGCCGATATGCACGCCCTGCGGGTTGAACATGTTAAAGATCCCGGGGACGAAGTCGCTCTTGCCGTGCAAGTTGGCGGCCATGTTCATAATCGGCTCGATGAACGGCCGGTTGATCCCGCCCAGCCTGCCGGGCGAAGCGCCGTAGGCGAACATGTTCAACTGCTGGAACTTCTCCAGCGCCGGCAGGTGGTCGTGCCACATTCGCTTCAAGTCGTACTTCTGATCGAGCAACTCGTAGCCCTTCAAGGCGTCATGGAGGATCACCGATCTCGACATGTCGTCCGACAGGTATCGGGCGAGAGCCGTGTAGGCCTTCTTTTGGAAGCTGAACGGGAAGAAGAGGAAGTTGGCCGACATCTCGGCGGCCGACCGTCCGCTCGTACCGTAGGTGTACATGCCCCGGGCAGCCTGGGCCGCCCTCTCCGGGTTGATCCCCTGGTCGACGAGATGCTGGAAGGCGGTGACCTGCCATTCGCCCGGGTTGTGGCCGAGTATGCCGATCTGCTGGAAGTAGTTGGCGAGGTTGTCGGTAGCTTGGAAGTCGTCGGCCACGCCGCCCTTGCCGCCACGCATCAGGTCCTGGAACCGGGCTTGAGCAGTGGCGAACTTCTGGTCCGCCCCTTCCTTGGTCAGCCCGTCTTTTACCCACTGGGCCTTCATCGCCTTCGGGGACGAGTTGAGCGGCATCACGATCCGCTCGCCGATGTCGTTCCTGAGTGGGGCGGCGGTCTGGCCCAGCTCCTGGCTCTTGACCATGCGGGACAGGTCGAAGAATGGGGAGAGCGTGAAACGCATCGTGTCCCGCATGCCGGCGACGTCGTCGGCGAGGTAGCCGTACTGGAACCACTTCGATGCAGAGAAAGCCTTCTCGGCATTGGAGAACAGGGGCGACAGGGCGCCCTGGCCGACCGTGCCGGCGGCGGCACCGATCGCCGCCCCTTCCAGCGCCCCGGTGGCCTTGTTGTCGGACGTCTCGGCGCCGTAGATACCGCCTGCAACGGCACCGACCTTGCGGGCGGTGCTCGACCGGGCGAGGAACCCTTCGCCGTTCTCTGTGCCCGAGAGGACCTTCAAGGCTCCGGCGAGTTGGTTGTTGGTTCGCAGCTTCGCCTCGATGGCGTACACCCCGACGTCCCTGAATTGGGTGTTGCGCATCTCACGCAACGACTGGGCGGCAACGTTCGCCGCCTCCTCGCCGTACACCGGGGTGAAGTCCTTGATGACACGGCGCCACGACGTGCGACCGAGGTCTGCCATCGTGACCGGCGTCATCGACGTGGTGATGCCAGCGAGCCGCTTCTTCAGCCAGCCGCCGGTCGCTGCGTTGGTGCGAGCCTCCTCGGACAACGACTGCTCCGACCGGAGGATCGAATGGAGATCCTCAAACATGTTGGTGGCGTCCTGTTCGTTCAGGCCCTTGTCGAAGAGGCCTTGCTTGGAGAGGTTGTTGAACAGGATGGAACGGGAGCGACGCTCCTCGTCGAAGCGGGCGACGGCCGGCTCCCGGCCTTTGAAGAAGTTGCCGAGCGTCGCTGCGTTCAGGTGACGTCGGGTGATGTCCTCGAAGACCGGGGTGTGGTGAGCGAGGTCTTCGGGCATGAGGTACTCGACACCGTGCACGAGCTTGTAGCCGTCACGGTCCAGCGAGTCGAGATGGTTCTGCATCCGCACGTACTCGGGGGTGCCTTCGCCGAGCCCGGCGAGCAACTTGTCGCCATCGATGCGGGCGGCGGTGAACTGCGACTTCTTCTGTAGTTCGACGATGCGAGCCTTCAAGGCGGCCGGACCCGACAGGACGGCGCCGATCGCCTCTCCGGGCTTCGGGTCGCCGGTGATGACCTTCGACATGCCCAGCCAGTCGGTGAGCCGAGGGTCGTTCACGGCAGTGTCGATCGTGTCGGACATGAAGTTCTTCATGTCAGACAAAGAGGCGCCCTGACGCTTGGCGAAGTCGTAGAGCCGGCGCATCTCCTTCTGGGAGCTGTTGCCTTTCACCATCGAGTTGATGACGTCGCCGTACTGCTGGCGGGTCAGATCGGTGAGTTCGCCGTGGGCGGCAGTGGCCTCTCGAAGGACGTCCAGCTTCGGGGCGGAGATCTCGTGGATCGCCTTCAGCTCCTTGAGCTCGGCGAGGATACCGAGCACCTGGCCCTTGTCGGCCGTGTCTGCCCGCATGACGGTGAACCGGCCGATCGAAGGGTCGACGGCCCGTGCCAGCACGTCCAGCTTGCCGGTGGAGGTGACCTTCGTGATGTCGGTCTCGGGGAGCCGGAACACGGCGTCGTTGACGCCTTGACTGATCTCTTGCGAAGTGGTCGGCAGCACCGAGACCGGAATGTCCCGGGGCCTGACGGTCGGCACCACCTTACCCGAAGGCAGCTTGTACGTGTCGAACACCGCATCGTCGAGCATCCCGTCATGGAGGGCCTGGCGGATCTCGCTCGTGCGAGCAGAGAACTGCGGCCAGTTGCCGAAGTGATCCATGACTTGCGGGATGTACTTCGACAGGACGCCGGCACGTTCCTTGGCGCCCAGATCGTTCCAGCCGAACAGCTGGGAGGCAATGTCGGGGTTCAGGTCCGGGGTCGCTTCGACCGAGAGAAGCTGCTGGAGGGTCTCTTGGGCCTGTCGGTTGTGGGCACTGGCGAACTCCAGCGCCTTCGACGGGTCCTGCTGGAAGGCGGCTCGAAGCGTTGCGAACTCTTTCTTCTGGCCGTTGACGCCCATCGAGGCGGCCATTGCAATCTCGTCGATCGTGTGGGCTCCGATGTTGTTCAGATCGAACGAGCGAGTCTGGGCGATCAGCTTGTTCTTGGCGTCGCTGTAGACCTTCAGCCAGTTCTTCGCCCCGCCGGCCTTGGCCTGGCTTGAAGCGATGTGGTCGATCGCTGCGGCGGTCGCCACGAAACCCATCGAGGCGCCGGCCGTCTCCTCATCGACGCCGTGATACTGGGCGAAGGCGTGAAGGAAGCCTTTCTCGTCGAAGGCCGCCTGATAGTCGGTCAGGGCCTGTCCGTCGAGCGTGTTGAGCATCCCGTTGTGGAACGCCAGGGTCAGCTCCTTGTTGTCCGCCATCGGCTTCCAGGACGTGTTGCGGAGGAAGTCACCGACGGTCCCGACGGACTTCGGCAGGATCTTGCTTGCGAGCGGCACACCTTCGGCTGCGGCGGCCACCGAATGGAGGCCCTTGCCGAGCAGAGGCACCGAAGCGAGTCCGAGGGCGCCGATCGCCCCGCCTTCCAGCGTGTCGCCCGTGTCGTGGCCGAGCCACGTCCCGACGCCGGCACCGAGCACGCCACCGAGGACGGCCCTACCCCCGGTCGTGCCGAGCGCCGTGGCGGCGCCACCGATGATGCTCTTGCCGCCCTTCACGAAAGAACCGGGGCGGAATGTTGAATAGGGCGTGAAGAAGAGCTCGGCAACGCCGGAGCCGGCGACGAACAGCGGGTTGGTCTGAGCCCAGGTGACGGCGTCCTTGACGGGGGCCAGGTCGCCGAGCGAATGGCCACCCTGGTAGCCCGGGAGGAGATCCTCGGCCTGGGAGGTGAGCCCGGCCCGCATGCCGACCTGCAGGAACTTCTTCGATGTCGCCACCGAGTCGAGGTTCCGCCATGCTCCCATCGCATCGCCTATTCCAGAAACCGCCCCGTTGCTGGACTTGCCGAGACGCAAGGCCAGCCCGGAGGCTTCCTTCATGCGCTCGACGTCGGAGACGGCGTCGTAGCCTTTGGTGAAGTTGAGGAACCCGGAGGCCTTGTAAAGGCCTTCGACGGCTTCGGCGCCAGCGAAGGCTTTCTCGCCGGCATACGCCACCTTGGCGAAGTTGTAGGCCTCACCGACCCCCGAGGCGAGCATCGCCCAGTTGGCGATCGGCATGAGGATGTCGTCGATCGGGCCGGTGAGGGCATCGACGAGGTGCTTGGCGAAGTCGAACGGGTTCTTCGACTTGCCCAGTTGGCGCCACTTGTCGCCCCAGGTGTTGAACTCCTTGCCGATGGCACCGAAGTTCCAGAACAGATCGAGGTTCGTTGCGGCCGCAAGCAGTCCGGTCGGAGATGTCCACTTGTAGAGCTGGTTGACCATCTTCGAGAAAGGGACCGAGCCGGGGCGGTCGCCCCGCTGCCGTGTGTTGTACTCGTCGTAGGCCATGCCTTTGCGGATCGTGTCGAACTCGGGACTCCACGAGTTGTCGATCACGCCATCTTTTGGCGCCGGCAGATACCCCTTATCGATGGCGTCCATCTTCCAGCGCTCGACCGCCGAGCCGTCAACGACGGTCGGCGCCTTCGTACCGGCGATGCCGGCGACGATCGCCCTCGTCTTGTCGAACGTCGAGAAGTCGGGCAGGCTCGGTGCCTGGTAGGCCGGCGGTTGCGGCTGCCCGCCCGTCAGGTCGGCTTCGACGCCGTACAGGAAGTTGTTGAGATGGTCGGGCGTCACGCCCGGCTGCGAAGCCAGGTCGAGCTTCACCTCGTCGGGGAGTGTCGGCAACCTCCACGAGCTGTGGATGGCCGTGATCGCCTTCAGGTTCTGGTCGACCTGTGAGGCGTCGATGGCCGAAGTGACCGGCGCCTGCCCGGACGCATCAATGAGCGAAGGAGAGACAGCCATGTATGTAGACCCCCACGTCCGGTGGCGCAACCCGGATTCGAACCGGGGACCTACGGGTTATGAGCCCGCCGAGCTGACCACTGCTCCACTGCGCTATATGGACCCCCAAGGTCAAGCGGGCTGGTACGTGATCCCGCCGTCGCCCGGCACGGGCTTCGAGTGGTCGTTTTCGCCACGGAGAAACATCTGAGGGATACCTTTCGGGAAGGCGTCGCATGTTGCGGCCGAGCCGTCGGCTGCCAGCGACGCCCACTTGCAGGTGTTGCACGGGGCTTCAGCGATCACGTGGCTTCTCCTTCGGCTTCGGCGGTGCCGGGAGGGCGACCGGGAAGGCGTACTCGCCGAGCGGGTACTGCCGGAGGAAGCACTTCCAACACATCACCACTCCGTCTTCGTTCGGGCATCAGCAACACGAGTGTACGCCGCTTGAACGGTGTTCAAGATTTCCCTGGCCAGCGGGCGAGGGTTGCTCGCCAGCACGCCTTCGGCGACCGCCTCGGCGACCATCTCCTCGGGGGAGGCCCAGGCCTGGGCCGAGAGGCCCCGTGTGATCCCGTCCTTTCCCAACGAACTCCTGATCGCCAACAGTTCTTTACGAGCCCCGGAGCCATCGGTTCCGAACTGCAAGGCACCGTGGACGACGTGCCCGAGCTCATGTGTAACGAAATAGGCCGGAGTTGGTATGATATTTGGAACAATCGTTCCATTGTCCTGCAACCGTGCAACGTGGTCAGTGAGGGCGCCGGGGTCCTGCCAGTGCTTCGCCGACAGACCGATGCCACCACCAAGCCCGCCCCACTCGGTGTAGGCGGGCGTCTTCGAGTAACCACCAGTCACGGCGATCCGTTGGAGATCCCACAGGCTGGTCGCAGCCTGGTGCTGTGACTGGAAGGCGTCGTACACGTTGGCCAGATGGGCGGACAACTTCGGGTCGAGCTCTTGCACACCGTCCTGTGTCCGCCACGCCGGGTCGAACACGATCCCGAACCGGCTCGCCCAGTCGGGGCTCGGCCGGGTCTGTCGCAGCGGCTGGACACGGTCCCCCGAGATTGTCACCATCGAGGCCGGGGTGTTCGGCGTCAAACGTCCAGCGCTCGGCGCGTGAAATTGGGAGTCGGGAAGCCCGGTTGCCTTGGCGGTGGCAATCAGCCGGGCGGCAGCCGGCGTCGGGTCGTGCACGACGATCTTGCCGCCACTCAACGACACGTCACCGCCCTGGTCGACCGGAACGATGGCGCTGCCGTCGAGGCGGAGGCCGCCGGCCTTCAGGTCGGTCAGCTTCTTGATGTTGTCCGTCGTGATCACCTGGACGCCGTTCATTATGTACCCGGACGTGCCACGCCGAGCCGTCTGCGGGGGCGTCACGGTGTCGGGGAGTCCGTCGGTGCTGCGAACGAACACCGGGCCGGCGTGAGCGGCCTCTGAGGCCTTCTTGGCCAGAACGCCGGTCGTGTTCGTCCCGTCGGTGTAGACGTGCTCCCAGGCGGTGTGGAACCCGTCGAGCTGGTTGCGGTGAGCGTAGACGTGGAGGTTCTGGGCGCCCTGGTTCTCCAGGTCGGAGATCGTCGACTGCAGGTCTCCGGTCACCTCCACGGCCCGGCGCTGCGCCCGGGTCGTGGTCACCTCGGTCGTCGGGGGTGCCTCAGCCTCGGCCGAACGATCGACCCCGCCGAGATGCCAGTGAACGTCGCCACCGGCAAGGCGGGTCACCGACTGTTGGCCGTCGTCGGCCTTTTCGAACGTCGGCCCGTCACCGGGCCTGAACCCGTCCTTCGAGTACGTCCCAGCGTTGGTCACGATCTCGCCGGCAGTGTGCGCCCGGGCCTGTTCGGGCGTGATCCCGAATACCACAAAGTGAGTAGATTCACTCACTTTGTGGGTAATCGGGTTGTACCCGCTCCTGATGAGCGAGGCCTTCGTCGAGTTGTCGCCCGGGATCAGTGCCCAGGCGTTCGACTTGATGAGGTCGGGTAGCTTGCCCGGGTCGATCTCGGCGGACTTGAGCCGGTCCATGTTCAGTGCCGGTCCCTGTGTCAGGACCGGCCCGAGATCCTGTCCGGGTTGCTTCGGGTCGGAGGCATCGTAGACGATGTGGGTTCCGGGCTTGAACAGCGGATGGCCGCCGGAGGCCCGGAGGAAGAAGTCGTTGTAGACGGCACCGGGCAACTTCGATGCGTTCTCGGTTGAGGCGGGGGCGCCGGGAAGCCATGCGGTGATCCCGCCCTTCGAGAAGGCGGGGTACAGGTGCCGGAGGAGTCGGGCGTTGCGTTCCGACGGTGGCGCCGACACGGCCAGGCCACCGCCCGGCTGGACGGAAATGGCCGGCTCACCCTCCGTCGTGAAGTCGAGGACATTCACCCCTCCCTTCATGGCGTTGACCAGGTTCATCGAAAGCCCGTCGGTGAGGGCCTCCTCGGCCGGGTTCACCCCGCCGGCACGAACGGCGAACGGGCGTTCCCACGGTTGTGTCGGGGTGCGAAGCCGCTGCCAGCCGGCAGCGATCTGAGCACGGACCCGCTGCGGCTCGCTACCGAGTTCGTTGGCCAGACCGGCCACGACCTCGTTCAACTTGGCGACGTCGGGTGTCGAATGGTTCGTGTCGAGCCCGAGGAAAGGGGCCAGGAGATCCTGAGGGGGGACGTCTTTCGTGGCACCATCGCCGAGGTGTGCCAGCGTCCGCATCCGCTCGACGCCGGAGGGTGCCAGGGGTTGAAGCGCCAGGTCCCTGACATGAGTCGTTGCGGGATAGGCGACCTTGACTTCACCCCCGGCACCGACCGATCTCACCCGGGCAACCGGGTCGAACTGCAGATCGGGTGAGCCTGCCGTGGCTGCGCCGACCTGGCTCACCGCATTGAGAAGGGCAGCCGACTCGTCGGGCTTCAACCTCTCCGGGTTCGCCTTGAACTTCTTCCAGATCCGCATGGTCTCGGCGGTGTCGCCCGTGCTCGGGATCATCCCGCCGTCAGCGATCTTGCCGAACGTGTCCCAGTGCTGCTTTGCATCGGCAAGCCCGCCGGGCTGCTTGCTGGCGTAGACGCCGATATGACCGGCGGCGATGCCTCGCCGAACCGGGTCGTTCGGATGCCAGTCGGCAGGCGTGGCCTGCTCGACGTTGGACACCTGCCCCTGCGGGACCGGGACCGGACTGGTCAGAAACGGCTGCGATGGCTCCTCGGGCGGCGACGAGACGATCGGCGGCAGGGCGGCAGCACCGTCGGCGAGACTCACCTCCGATTGTTGCTGCGGGATCTGGGCCGGGATGTCGGTCATTGCCTCGTCGCTTGGATCAGCTTGGCCATCACCGTCTGCGCCCACTCACGGGTCGTGTCCGACACGTCGGGGTTGCGGGCCAGCATGTCGAGGAACGCCAGGCGCTGCTGGTTCGGGGCGCCGGCTTGAGCGACCGGGTTCACCGGGGCTGCCGCCAGGGGCGTGCCGACCGGCGTGTCCGGCTGCTGCGTCGGTGCGGTGATCGCCGAAGGGAGCCCGAACGGGCCGCTCGACGGCTTGATCTGGGCACTGCCCGGCATTGTCGACACGTCCGGGCCGGGAGGCCCTGGCGGGGCCTCACCGAGGCCCGTCCCCTTCTTCAGGTCCTGGAGGGCGGTCACGTCACCATAGGTGCCAGAATCCGGCTTGCTCACCGAGCCAGAACCCGGAAGTTGAGTGATATCCGGGATATCAGCCATGTCAGCCTCCTGTCCGGGTGCCGATGAAGTTGCCTCGCCCGCCCGTCGGGATGCTCATGCTCGCCATGCCTTGCACCATGCTCGGCGGAGGTGGCGGGGTCAGTCCGGGCACGTCAGCGGCCGGGGGGCCGCCCGGCTGCTGCAGTGACCCATCGATCCCAGACGTGATCCCTGTGGCTTGGGCTTTCGTCTGCGGGTCGACGATGTACTTCTTGAAGATGTCGAACATCTGGTCGCCCTGCTGGCGAGCGGCCGCAATCTCGACGAGGGCAGAATCGGACACGGTGCCCTGCTGTACGCCTTGCATCAGCTTGCCGAACATCATGTCGGTCAGCTTCTCGACGTCGATGCGACGCCGTTCCCGCTCGACATCGGAGACGCCCTCAATCGACTCTTGGACGAACTCTTTCGAGATCATCCCGGCCTGGGCGTACTGGATGTGAAGAACGGCGGATTGGCTCGGGTCACGCCCGAGCCCGAGGCCATACTCGATCCTCACCTTGTAAGACAGGTCGATGTCGACCGACGGGTCGTACTCTTCGACGAACTCCTGGTTGCGCAGCACGCCACGAGCGACCGAGGTGGGGCTGCCGTGCTCCTTGTCCATCTTCAGCATGACGAGCAGAATGCGCTCCAGAGCGTACTTCATGATGAAGTGGTACGTCCGAAGGGCGGTGTTCATCACGCCGACCGAGGTCTCCAAGAACTTCGCCGAAGCGATCGCCTGATCGATCTCGCCGGGGCGGGACTTCGGCCAGCGGCCACCGAGGTGGATCGTGTTCATCAACTGGTCGAGCTCTTGGAACAGCGACAGGCTGGACACGGCCGGCGGCACACGACCGATGGCACCGTTCGGGCCGAGCTGGATGATGCCGCCACCACCGAACGGGATCTCGCCCATCGGCTCTTTCACCCAGATGTCCGAATAGACGCTCTGGTCGGCGTAGTCGATGGCCATTGCCATCAGACGGGAGTGGGCCTCCATCGGGGCGACGACCTGATCGAACTGGCCTCGGGGTTCGCCGTCCAGCGTTGGGCGCTGGCCGACGGTGACCTGGCACATCTTGTAGTCGTGCTGGAAGCGCTCCAGGATCATCGGCAGGCCTTCGGCTCGCATGTTGAGCGCCGACCCGTAGGCCGACGTGCTCAACAGGGCGATGACCTGTTCGTCTTCGTCGAAGTATTCGATCAGGATGACGTGGCGCTGGTTGTTGACGATCGCCGAATCCCGAGAGGCCGCCCACGGTTTGGCCATCGCCTGGTACTCTGGGGGGAGCTGCGAGAAGAAGATCGAGCGGGCGAACAGGCACTTGCGGACCGCCATGCCAGGCTTCCAGTCGGGTTCCGGGTAGCACCCGACCGCCGGCCGAAGATCGAGGCGAGGGTTGCCGACCTCGGTGTCCATGAAGGCGGCCGGGGCGAAGAAGCCGTAGGCGGCGAGCTCCAGGAAGCTACGGACGAGGAAGAGTTCCCCGCCGGCACGGTCCATGTAGCCGAGCAGGATCTTCTCCATCTTCTCGGCGATCTTCTTCGAGGCGCCATCCTGTGTCGGGGGGATCACCCGGAACGACGGCATGATCGCCGCCGACTCGGCGGTGTCTTCCAGGGCGACCTGGATCAGGTTCGGCGACGTGCTCTGGAGGTCGGTGTCGTCGGGAATCGTCGACAGGACCGTCCCTTTCACCACGTCTTGCATGATCAACATTCGGTTGTCCCGGTTCTTCCAGCGTGTGCGGAAGGCGGCGTAGATCGCCGGCAGATCGTCAGTGTTCAGCACTGCGGGCCTCCACGAGGCTCACGAGGAGTTCCTCTCGGCGATCGATGGGGCGTCCCCGCATGGCCTCGAAAGCCACGTTGCGGCAGGCGATCGGGTCGGCGTCAGCGTCGACCAGCACGTAGCCGGTGAACTTGCCGGCCTCAGGACCGAAACCGATGAAAGAGCAGTCGGCAGCCTCGGCAGCCGCCTTCGCCTCTGCGTGTGAAGTGAAGACCATACAAAGGGACCCCCAGGGTCACCAGGTGTTCACCTGGCCCGGGACGTTCACCAACCTGGCGACGTTCCTCGGTCGAGTGTCGTCGATGCGACCGAAGTCTGGTCGGCTCGGGTCGGTCGGGGACCACAGCTTGCCGGTGCGCATGTCGGCGATGCGGCGCCGATTGCGGACGAAGGCCGGCATCTTCCGGTTCTCGTACATCGGCCCGGGCTGACGGGCCTGCGATTCTTTAATGCCGAGCCAGGCGAACCAGAACGCCATCACCAGGTCGGAGCGTTCCGCCATCGGGAAGCCGGCCAACTGCTCGATCAACGTCTGGACCCGCCTCTGCGAGTCGGCGTTCCCCCACGGCAGGAAGACCTTCTGGTTGTAGAACCACGGGGCGATCGCCTCGACACCGAACTGGGCGTCCCACTTGTTCGAGTGAGTGTGATGCGACACGACCCTGATCCCCCGCTGTGTCAACGGGTTGATCAGCTCCTGGTTGTACTGGACGAGCTGCGACTGGACACCGTTCGACTCGACCCGGATCTCCGTCAGGTTGTACGACGCCGCCCAGTCGAGGATCTGGTCTTTCAACTGGTAGGCCTTCAACGCCCGGGCGTTGACCATGTCGACGAGGTGGAGCTCCTGCTTGTCACGGTCCCAGCCGAGCAGGATCAGCGCCGTGAAGCCCGACTGCTTCCCGCCGCCCGCCGGGTCGATGCCGACAAACAGCTTCCATGCCGGGTCAACCTGTCCGATGACGTGCTCCCGGTCTTTGCACTCTTCGATCACTTCGGCCGGGAAGGAGGAGCCGAGCCCGGGCGTGTCAACGTTCTGGTAGACGAGCTGCCACTCTTCCGGCCTCATCTCGGCTCGACGCAGCGAGGCGTCCGGGTACGGGAAATGGTCCGGCCAGAGGGTCGACTCGGCTTCCTCGTCGAGGATGCACGGGTACTTGATGATCTTGTACCCGGTGCGGTCCTGCAGCCCGGTGTAGATGTCGCCGGGACGGATGCGGGTGCCGACCCAGATCGCCTTGCCGGTGCGGCCGATACGGCTCAGCGCCTGCTTGTCGATCCACTCCATCTGCTTGATGACCATCTCGGGGTTGCGCTGGTTCTCCAGCGTGGCAATGTCGTCGAAGATGATCCGGTCGGCACGCCGACCGTAGATCTGGTTGCCGATGCCGAGAGCGAGAACGGACGGGTCCTTCTCCGAGCTCATACGCCCAGCGATGTACATCTTGGTCTGCGTGTCGGTCGACGTGTCATTGAAGAACGGGCCGTAGTCGTCGATCAGGTTGCCGCCGGCACCCTCGTACAGTTCGGGGTTGGTCAGCCACTGTTTGATCGAATAGAGGAAGGCCTTCGCAAAGTCTTGCGAAGCCGAGACGATGAGGTGCCGGCCGTTCGGGTTGCAGACCAGCTCGTACACCGTCGACTTGACGGTCACCAGTGCCGACTTGCTGTGGTACGGAGGGATGTTGATGAGCAGACGCTTGATGTCAGGGTCGAGCACTGCGTCGGCGATCTCGGTGTGAAACCCGGGGGTCTCGTGGTGGACGCCACAATCCGGGCAGACCAGCGTCCCGAAATACTTCTGGTCGAAGTCGTCGAACGGCAACACCCGCATCTTCTGGTCGTCGAGCGGCCCGGCCGTCCGGTTCTGCGTCAAGTTGGCCTTGCCGGCCAGACTGTCGGCGGCACGCCCCTGGGCTGCCGCCCTCTCATCCCGAGCGACTTTCAGCCGGACGTTCACCTGGGAACGGGACAAGCCCATCGAACGGGCAGCGGTCGCCACCGGCATACCGGCGTCGATCCGTTTCAACGCTTCCCGGAAACGGTTCTCTTTCGGCTTCGACGCCCACGACTTGTCGGGCGCCCTGTCAGCGGCAGGCTTTCGGGTAGGCATCTCCTACAGACCCCCTGACACAGGAGCCCTCCGGAAGAGATGGCATGATTCCCTACATAGGTCCCGGGAGCAGAGCCCGGGTCCCAGCCCCGCACGGCGAGGCTCGGGCGCTCCCGGGGGTCTATGTAGGACAATTCAACCACCCCGCAAGGGGCGCAACCTCAGCGTGACACGAGGTGTGGAGTGTGAACCTCCCACCGGCTTACCACCGGGAGTTCAGCCGTCAGACGGTGTGTTCAAGTGTAGGCGAGCCCACAGGTGCGATACCGACCGGCCCTACACAACCCAGGCCTTGGTGGCCTGGTGGAGTACACAGAAAAACGTCGAACGCTGAGACGCTAAACCTAGCGGGACCGGAGTAGTGAGCATCCCGGTGGGGGGGAAATAGGTCCGTCTCCGGACGGAGACGTCCCCCTAGACGGTGAACTTGGAGCCGCCAGGCGGAAAGTTCACCTAATTACAGTAAAGTATTCCCGATTAAAGTAAAGTACACAGTGCACTACCACACGGCCGTCTCCGGCCGTCCAACTTGCCCCTCTCGGGGCAAGTCATTTAAGGACCCGTTTCTCGAGAAACGGTTTACGGCCCCCAAAACCGGTTGACCGGCCGGCACCGCCGGCCAACACAGTTTTCGTACAGCACTCCCGGTCACCAGGTCGGACAGGAAGACGGGTTACTGTCCCCCTACAGAAATGTCCGGCCGACAATAGGTTGACCTTCCCATTATAGTCTCCACTCAAATTTATACACCCGGGTGTCGAGCTCGGCGTGGGTCCCATCGTGCCTGCTCACGGTGCACTGTAGGTCTATTCAGTTGACCTGACTGGTCACAGGACTGCCGGCAGAGCTCAGGCTTCGTTGGCATGCACTGGTGAGCATGGATAGACCATGGTCACCATGGTTGGTAGGTATGCCTAACACATTATGTTAGTAGCTCCGAGCTCGGTCGGTACTATGACAAGGGAGGGCGGGACGGAGGGCGGGAGGGACGGGCGTTACGATTAGCATAATCGTGGAGCTCGTAAGGCGCACCTTCCAACACCAGGCCGGCAAGCGTGTGACGACTGGCACACGTAAGTTGCTTGACAGTGCTGGACTGGGTAGCGCATAGTGAACCTTGCAAGAACCCAACAGCCAAACGAACGAAACGAGAAACGACCATGAGCGTACACGCCAACCCTTCAGACTGGGCCACGCAAGCAGCCTTCTGGACTAGCTCCGATGGTCTAGCCACGGCCAGCGTGAGCCTCACCAGCCATACCGACGACCGTGGCGCCGATGGATGGGCTTACTACCTGTCGGTTTCGGTACCCGACGGTGTCGGCTTCGGTCACACCTTCGCCGACCCCCGAGAGCTGATCTTCACACCTGGTGACCCGACATCAACCGAAGTCCTAGAGACTCTGTCGAGGTTCGTGGGCGCGTGGCATGAAGCGGTCGAGTATGGCGTACCGACCTACGGGCAGAGTGAGAATGCAGACCTGTTCCCGAAGGTGTGCGAGCGGTTCTTGGCCTACGCCGAAGAGTTCCAGTGTGACCTGATGACAGAGGTCGAAGAATGAGCTACCACGAGACGGTAGGCGAAGTGTTCGCTGAACTGTTCGACGGCTCAGACGACACAGAGCCGAGAGTGGAGGTGACAGACCGTAGAGAGTAGCTCGCTAGCGCATAGCGCCACGAGACAGGGGCGATAGTCCCTGTCTCGCACGGTGTGCACTTGCATCACCATCTACCCGACAGTCAAACGAAACGAAACGGAGAGAGAACCATGAGAGCCGATGAGGTGATGACTGACGTAGTGAAGCGGCTGGTCGAACAGATGGAAGAGGGTGCGGATACCTGGGCGATGCCGTGGCGCAAGATTGCCGACGGAGGGTTTCCGAGCAACGCTACGACAGGCAAAGAGTATTCGGGCGGAAACGTCCTGGTACTCGCCTACTTCGGTGCGACGAAAGGCTACACCTGCTCGAAATGGGCAACCTACAAACAGTGGCAGACAGTCGGCGCAACCGTCCGCACTGGCGAGAAGGGTACGCACCTGGTCTTCTGGTCGCCCAAGCCGTCGAATACCGGCGACACGATTACGGTCAAAGACGAGAAGACCGGGGAAGACGTCACATTGACGTCTCTGCGGTCTTCTGGTGGCTTCTACAAGGGTTTCGTGGTCTTCAACCGTGACCAGGTCGACGGAGCACCGGAAGAGCCATCTACCGTACAGCCGACGCAACTGGAACGTGACGCCAAGGCTGAAGCGTTCTTTGATGCAGTGCCGGCAGAAGTGCACTGGGGCGGTAATCGTGCCTTCTACCAGCCGGCGACCGACCAGGTGCACATGCCAGCGTTCGACCAGTTCGACACTTCCGAGCACGCCTACGCAACACTGGCACACGAGCTGACGCACTGGACTGGCCACAAGGACCGACTTGCGAGGGTCTACGGTAAGCGTTTCGGGGACAACGAGTACGCAGCTGAAGAGCTCGTTGCCGAACTTGGCGCAGCCTTCACTTGCGCCCGTATCGGTATCGACACGGTAGCCCGAACCGATCACGCTGCGTATCTCAAGAACTGGTGCGGCATGTTGAAAGAGACCCCCGCACTCCTCTGGACGGTTGCGAGCAAAGCCCAAGCAGCTTGCGACTACCTGGTCGCCCAGGTTGCGGAAAGGGTCCTAATGGCCGCCTGAACCGAGTGAGTACCTAGCGCCACGAGGCCGGAGCGATCCGGCCTCGCACGGTGGGCATTCACTGACCCATCTACCCTACAGCCATGAAAGGAAACCATCCCATGCAATCATTCAACGCACGCCAAACCGAGGGTTTGACCCTCGTGTTCGACGGTCGCCAACTCGCTGCGGCAGCACTGTTCGCCAGCGGAGATACGGCACAACCGATCCTCAATGCGGTAGCGATCGTGTTCGACGTGAAAGGCAATCTCGACCACGCCGGCCGTCTCACGCCTGTCGGCTTTGTGGCGACAGACTCCTACCAGCTAGGTCTGGTCGGAAGTTCGAACATGTCGCCGAGTCAACTGCGCAACACGTTGGCCGATGACGCCATGTCATACGTGCTGATCGAGAAAGCTGATATCACCAAACTGAAGGTCGGCAAAGTGCCGACACTGGTCACTTTGACTGTCGGCCCGTTCGGGGCCGGCGCCTTTCCGACCTCGAATCAGGTCACGTTGGCGGCCCACTCATGCAAGCATCTACCCCCTTACGGCACGCTGGTCGAATGCACGCCTGACAGGTTGTTGCAGTACCAGGATCAAGTGTCGATCGGTCGGATCGTTGAAGGTGACCACCCGAACTGGGGCCCGCTTGTCCCGACCCAGGAACCGACTTTGGCCGCATGTAACCATCTGGCATTCAACCCCGAGCTGCTCGCACGGTTCGCCTCGTTCAATAAATGTTTCGGCAAGGCGGAAGATTTCCCTCTCGTCATGCTCGGTGCCGAGACCGACCAGAAACCGGCGGTGTTCACGATCCGGGCCGCCGGCGCCTGTCTGGTTGCCCTACAGATGCCTATTCGCCATTCGGTCGAATGGTGACCGTGATGACCGTTCACGTCGTGGACTACCGTACAGCGCACCACGTTGGCGTCTGTCACCTTGGCTTTCAGCGAACCAATCGGGATTGCCACCTTCGGGAATGCTGGGCTTCGTGCCCTCTCGGCCGAGCTCGACTCGAAGACCTGGAGGTGCCGGCATGATCGCCGCAGTGCTCACGGTCGCCATCCTGTTCAGTCCGTGGTTCCTTCTACTGTTCGTAGGATGGCTCATGGAACGACACGCAACTATCACACCGAACGAGAAGAAGCTGAAACTGAGGAGACCCCAATGAGGATGGAAGAAATGAAGGATGACCCCTACATCGTTCGCCAAGGGAGGACGCGGTGGTTCTGTGACACCGAGGCCGATGCAGTCAAACAATACGCACAATGCATGGAGCACATCACTGACGGAGAGCCATCAGTATTCATGTGCCGAATCGTCAATGTGCGCGAGGTGACGCTCATCCCCGCTCGGTTCGTGGTGAAGAAATAGGTGTCGAGCGCTGATATGCCGACGAGTTGCATAGCGAATAGAGTTTAACTATCGGTGCCTAGCGCCTCGAGCCATAGGAAACTATGGCTCGCACGGTGGGCATAAGATATCCCATCAAAGACACATCTACCCTACAGCCAGAGAGGGAAATTATGACATCCGAATCAGAATCACATCGGGCCAAGGTCGCAGAATTCTCGACCTATTGGCACGAGCAATACATTCTGGGCGCACAACTCGCCTACCCCGAGGTCACCAAAGGCCACGACCTAAAGGTCGGCTGGAAGGTGACCCAAGTCGACGGAACCAGCTACGGCGGCTACTACTGGCCGATCGTCAACGGCGACCACGACGTCCCGGTGCTCCACGAGGCATCCGACTGGGACGAGTCGAACTATGGCTCGTGTCCCGAGACGGAAGGCGACGGGCTATGCCTTGTCACAGATGCTGGTATCGGGGCGGCCACGACGGGTGTCGTTGAGTCACTCGCCCACTGTGTCGGTCATGCCCTCGTCTACCCTACCGACCTGGCTAGGGGAAAGACGACTGGCAAGCATCGGGTCCCGTGGGCGATCGACGTTGACTGCTTCGACGTTGTGGCACTCGTCAGGGCCGGCGCAGTCGCCAACCTGCGCTACGCCAACCTGCGCTACGCCAACCTGGACGACGCCAACCTGCACGGCGCCAACCTGTACGGCGCCAACCTGCGCTACGCCAACCTGCGCTACGTCAACCTGTACGGCGCCAACCTGGACGGCGCCGACGCCAACTATGCGACCATCTGGCCCGAGGGCTTCAACCCGAACAGCGCCGGAGTGGTGATGTCATGAAAGACAATGCAGCCATTCAAGTGTGGGTTTGCGACCATTGCCCTACGGTCTACCGCAGCCCGTTGGCCCTGTCGTTCCCGCCAGTGCATCACTGCCCGAGCCTTCGGGCTCGGCTCATCCGAGACTTCAAGTTGAAGCAGGCCGAGGTGAACGCATGAGCGGTAAGCTGAACGAACCGGGAACACTGGTGATCGAATGGATCAACGGCCAGCCGGCCGAGCTGGCAGAGTACACCGTGGCCGCCGGGCCCTGGGTCTACGCCGACTGGCTATGCTGGAGAGCATCGGCAGAATCGTCGGTCACCACCTACGCACCATTGGCCAACATCGCAACCTGGACCAAGGAGGTGACGCAGTGATACCTGACGACGACCACTACTCCAGAATCATCGAACTCCACGCAGAATCATGGGACCCGACGTATGGTTCGGGTCCGCCAAGCATCTTTATGGCCGTCGTCTGTCGCCGCTGTGGCGCACTCGTCGACCAGGACGTCACTACCCGACACGACCACTTCCATCTTGCAATCCAGGAGGTGACGCACTCAAAATAGCGTTCTGCGTCATTCTGGATACACGAAAGGCCCTGGGGCAACCCCCCAGGGCCTTTCTGTGTTCTCCCCAACAGCCATGAAGGAAAGAGACTGGCAGCTTACACCGCTCGGAGCTTGTCAAGCAAGGCACCGATCTTGTCGAGTGCGGCCTGGGCGAGCGAGCGAGCCTCCGGGTCTACCGTGGCCGGCAGTAGCGGGACGACCTGGACGGCGACCGCAGCGTAATCGATCGGTGGAGGGGCAGCACCGTACGGCTTGGCAGCGAGGGCGTCGATATCTTCGTTACTCATCGGGACCCCGGCCTGCGATCCGCCGGCCGTCCATTCGACAGGGCTCAGATGATACAGCGACTGTCCGCCGTACTGTAGTGCGAACTTGACGTATCCGGCGAGCTGGGGCACACCTTCCGGCGTTGGGTCCCAGTCGTTGGCGTTGGTGACGACATCCATCGGTATCACTCCTCGGGTTGGTGCCGGGGTACCGTCCCAGGCGTAGAAGGGCAGAAGGCAGCGGTTGTAGTCGACCGTATGGTCGGGCGACTGGGTGCCTTGGATCACCTTCGTGTACTTCGACTTGAACAGCTTCGACCAGAACCTCGACCACCATGAAGCGTTGGCCCGCACTGCCCCGGTGATGAGGCCGAGCCGGCCGAGTTCTTCGATGATGTCCTGGTCGCCGTAGGCCCACGTCGGGTATGGGCCACATCCCGTGTTGAATCCACGGTGGTAGTCGACGAACGTTGCGATGTTGACCGGCGTCGTGTCGGTGTCGTAGGCGACCGTGATCGGATACCCGTATGGCATGGCGAGGCGATCTTGGCAGTACCGTCTGGCGTCCTGGCCGTCTGTGAGGCCGGCAGCGTAACCA
>JANYHQ010000452.1 GCA_025358985.1 Acidimicrobiales bacterium | reverse complement strand
GCTGGACCTGTTGATGTCGTCTCGGGTGGTGCTGGCCGAAGAGGCGTTGGCCATGGGCCTCATTTCCCAAATCCATCCGGCCGAGCGATTGTTGGACGAAGCACGTTCCTACGCCTTCGATTTGGCC
Source organism: Acidimicrobiales bacterium (assembly GCA_025358985.1). Classification (GTDB taxonomy): domain Bacteria; phylum Actinomycetota; class Acidimicrobiia; order Acidimicrobiales; family JANYDT01; genus JANYHQ01. Next base: position 5,084 of record JANYHQ010000452.1, on the reverse strand, counting down.
ACCAACTGCAGCCCCACGTCCATGGCGGTGATGAAGCGCCAGGTGAACCACGCATGGCACCAAGACCTGCCCGAAGCCATGGATGAAGCGTTCGAGCTGATGAACAAATCATTGAAGCGCGCTGACTTCAAGGAGGGAGTATCCAGCTACCTGGAGAAACGCTCACCCCATTTCGATCCCATCACCAGCGATCTCTGATCACCGCAGGTTCTCCACCACGTTACGTACCAATCGTAACCCCACCTCGCCGCCGAGGGTCATGATCGACTCGGGGTGGAACTGCACCGCTGCCACGGCCAGCGTGTTGTGCTCGATGCCCATGATCACACCATCTCCGCTGAGCGCCGTAACCTTAAGCGCGCTTGGTAGTTTGTTGGCCAACGCGTACAGCGAGTGATAGCGGCCCGCTTCAAACACCTTCGGCAGTTTGGCAAACATCACGCCCGGATCACCGACGTGGATCGGTGATGGCTTGCCATGCACCGGAAGATCCAGAATTCCCAGGGTCCCGTCGAAATACTCCACAATCCCCTGCAGTCCTAAACACACTCCGAAGATGGGCAACCGTCGGGCCAGTGTCATCTCAATGGTGCGGGCAAGGCCAAAGTCACTTGGACGACCAGGGCCGGGCGACAACACCACCAACTCAGCCCCCACTGCGTCAAGCTCATCGTCGGTGAAGCCCGCCCGAAGCGTTACGACGTCACCACCCGCCGCTCGCACATAGGAGGCCAACGTATGTACAAACGAGTCCTCGTGGTCCACCAGCAACACCCGTCGCCGAACCGGAGACACCACTGCGGAGAACGCACCGACCTTCTCCAAGGGTGAGCCCATCTGACCGGCAGGCACCGGCGAGCGGATGGCGTCGAGAAACGCTGATGCCTTCAACTCCGTTTCCTGTTCTTCGGACACCGGATCGGAATCGAAGAGCAACGTGGCCCCCACCCGGACCTGGGCGGCACCGTCTATCAATCTGATGGTGCGCAACGTGAGCCCAGTGTTCATGTTGCCGTCGAAGCCCACCATGCCGATGGCCCCTCCGTACCAAGAGCGCGGCGTTCGTTCGTGCGCCTCCAACCAGCGCATGGCCCACAGTTTCGGCGCCCCGGTCACGGTCACCGCCCATGTATGCGACAAGAACGCGTCGAGGGCATCGAACTCCGGACGCAGCCGCCCTTCCACGTGATCAACGGTGTGGATGAGGCGGCTGTACAGCTCGATTTGGCGGCGACCCAACACCTTCACACTACCGGCCACGCAGATACGGCTCTTGTCATTACGATCCACATCGGTGCACATCGTGAGCTCGGACTCGTCCTTCTCCGAGTTCAGTAGAGCCAGGATCTGGGCGGCGTCGCTGATGGGATCGCCACCACGGGCGATGGTGCCCGAGATGGGACACGTCTCCACTCTGTCACCATCTACGCGCACATACATTTCCGGGGAGGCACCCACCAGCCACTCCGCTTCGCCAAGGCTGATGAGGAAACCATAGGGTGCAGGGTTGCGCTCCCGGAGGCGCCGGAACAACTCAGATGGAGCCAACCGGTTGGGTTCCACAAACCGTTGACCCGGCACCACCTCGAACAGATCACCGCAGGCAAACGATTTCTTGGCCTCGACCACCAACGCCGCATAGTCCCCGGCCGGATGATCACTCGATGACTCGGTGACCAATTCGTCAGGAACATACGCGCGCTGAGCACCTGCTCGTTCAAGCCCAGCGGTACTGTGACCGGACACCGAAAAGTCGTATCTACGGATCTCCGCCCGCTCCGCCCGATGGTCAATCACCAGCAACTCATCGGGCAGATACAGGATGAGGTCGCGCTGATCAGTAGGGCGCTCGATATGCAGATCGATCGCCTCGAACTGATACGCCAAGTCGTAGCCAAAGGCACCGTACAAACCGAGGTGCTGATCTTCATCGCTGGCGAACAAATTGATCAGCGTACGTACCACCGAGAACACCGACGGTTGACGGCTGCGCTGTTCCTCGGGAAAACGACCGGTGGTCGTGCGCACCGATCCATCCAAGCGGTGGTCGCCGGCGCACAACTCATCCACATGGGGCTGGGCGCGGAGGGCCACCTCGATGGCCGACAACAGCACTGCGCCACGCCCATTGGCGGCCTCCACACTGAACGTGCGCTGCTTGGTGGACACCACCAGTGCGGGATCGGCAAAGCCTATGTCCCACCGTGTATATCGCCCCGGGTACTCGTAGCTCGATGACAGCAGCACCCCGCGAGCCACGTCCAGGTGGTCCACCAGCTGCTCCACTTCACGCGCCGCGCCAGCCATGTCGGCAATGGTGGTGATGCTGCGGTCCACGTCAATGCCACCCCGGGTGCGGTACCGGTGCAGCTCATCACTGTTGGACGTGGTCATGCTCATGGGATCCTCGATGTGGGTGTGGCCTGGTGGACAGGGGTCGCCACGATGGGAGCTCGGAAATAAAACGAGCCGCCCACAGGGGCGGCGTCACGGTCAGCAATGATCAAATGCGATCAAATGACAGTGCGGGGCCGCCTCAGCGACCACCACTTGCCCGACACGGGCGTCATCTGTGCACTCATGCTCACGGATTGTGACCATACCGAACTCGTGGTGGTCAAGCAACACCTTCGTGTTTGCTCAACGGGCGGCCGCCAACGCCTCGAACACCGTTTCGGTGTACTGCGGACGGCAGATGACCAGCCCATCAACCCACGGCACCTCGCGATTCCAGGGCAATGGCTCGCCCAAACCGTTCGACACATCGAGGCCGGCGGCGCGAGCCACTGCCGCCGGCGCTGCGGCGTCCCACTCCCACAAGCCCCCCGGGGCCAGATATACATCGGCTCGGCCGCTGACCACGGCCATGGCCTTGGCCCCCGCTGAGCCCAACATGTCCACCACGCCGTTCAATGCGGCCGCCACCAGGTCGGCCTCCCACGGTCGGCGGCTACGGCTCACCAGCACCACGGGGCCCCCATGACGACTGGCGATGGCCATGGGCGCGTCTGTGGAGCGGATCTCGTTGAGGGCGGGCAGTGACACCGCCGCTGCAGTGAGCCCCTGTTGGCGCTCCCACAGCGCCACATGCACAGCCCAGTCGTGGCGGCCCACCCGGTACTCGCGTGTGCCGTCGAGAGGGTCAATAATCCATACCCGGTCCGCCTCAAGCCGCTCTACAGGGTCCGCCGCTTCCTCGGACAATACATAATCGCCCGGTCGCAGGGCCCGTAGTTGCTCCAGTAGAAACACATTGGCCCGAGCATCGCCAGCGTCTCCGAGTTCCCAGGGGTCGGGGTCGGCGCCGGCATCCACGCGCAATTGCACCAAGAGTTCGCCCGCCTGCACCGCCAGCCTGGTTGCCAGCTCTACGTCGCTCTCGTGCCCGTCCACATCTCCACCGTACCGGCCGGAGCGCAACCGAAGGGCGTCGTGAGGCCGGGCGAGGACTGAAGCGCAGCGGCGGACCACAGCCCCCATGTACCGGCCTGCTTGACCCCGCTAGGTTGAATCAGGCAATGCGAGACTCATTTACGGCGCAGTACCACGCATTTCTCCAATCACTCATGTTCTACACACGCATACGGGTACCGGCAGGGGCCCGTAATTCCGAGGAGTTGATGCGCAAAGCCACCGTATGGCTACCCGTGATTGGATGGATCGTGGGAGGCGTGTGTGCCGTGGTCACCTGGGGGGCGCTACATCTGTGGGGAGTGGGAGTTTCGGTGCTCATCGGCACGATGGCCGGGTTGTTGCTTACGGGCGCCATCCATGAAGACGGGCTGGCTGATGTATGCGACGGCTTCGGCGGCGGTTTCACTGTAGAACGCACGCTCCAGATCATGAAGGACTCCAGCGTGGGAGTATTCGGCGTTCTCGGTGTGAGCATCGCCTTGTTGCTCAAGGTGAGTCTCATCATCGAGATCATTGGACACTCGGGTGGACGATTCCGCTGGGGTCAACCCCTGCTGGTGATTCCTGTTGCCCATGCCATCAGTCGAGCGGCCGCCGTTGGCTTGATGGGTACGCACCAGTACGTGGGGGGAGCCACCTCCAAGGCCCAGCCGATGACCCAGCGACTGTCCCCATTGCCTGTGGCGGTGGTGATGGCCACGGGAGTGCTGCCGCTGGTGGTGTTCACTGGGTCGTGGTGGACCGTGGTGGTGGTACCTACCGTGGCAGTCACTTGGTTTCTGATGGGCCGCTGGATGCGAAGACGCATCGGTGGGTACACCGGAGACTGTCTGGGCGCCATCCAGCAAGTTAGCGAACTCGTGGTGTATCTCACGATGGCAGCCGTATGGCGTTGGCACGGGTGAACCAATAATGGAACTCATCCTCATGCGTCATACGTCGGTGGCAGTTGATGCTTCGCTCGTGTACGGCCGGACCGACGTGGATGTGGCGTCGTCATTTCTCACGGAGGCAGAGGCGGCCCGTGCTCGGCTGTCGGTCATCTGGCCGGACGGTCCCACCATCATCATTTCGTCCCCCGCCCAGCGCTGCCAGCGTTTGGCCCACTACCTGGGCACGGTGGACCGCGTGGATGAACGGCTGTGGGAGATGGGGTTCGGGGCGTGGGAGTTGCAACGCTGGGATGAATTGCCACGGGCCGAACTCGATGCGTGGAGTCATGATTTCGTGCTTGTTCATCCGCCTGGTGGAGAATCGTATGGAGAGCTAGCACTGCGGGTACACCATGCTCTGCGCCAAACAGTGGAGAGTGCCAGAAAGTCAGTGCACGACGAGCGAGTGCTGGTGGTAGCCCACGGTGGGGTGATCCGGGCTGCCCTGGCTCACTATTTGGAGATACCGCTAAGACGGTCCTTCGATGTCCAGATCGACTACGCATCCATCACGCTGGTGGGGTGGCGAGCGTCTACCCCTCACGTCAAGCTCATCAACCACCGCTGACGCAGGCTTACTCACTTCCCCCGACACAGTGAGGACCCTCGGCATCTCGACCGGTGGTGTTTGTACCGTTTGGCGTACCGGGGCTACGGCTTCCGGTATCGATGACAATTCGACCCTCGGCTAACGACACCGGAAACAATTGCAGTCCGGTGGGTGCAGGACCAGCCGTA
>JANYHQ010000413.1 GCA_025358985.1 Acidimicrobiales bacterium | reverse complement strand
GTGCTGATACAACCGTGATGCGACTGTGGTGGCGCATGCTTCCTGAGCCAAAATGGTCTGCACCACTTCGTCCGCGCCCAAGCGACCTCGTCTACCCAGAAACACCACATCGCCACCGAGGGACCGCTCGGGCTTCTTCGTCACCTGGGCGCTGTCGTAATCCACTTCATAGCCCGCCAATGCCAGGGCGCCCGCTTTCACGTCATCTTCGTTGTAAGCGCCCGGTCCGATACTGAACAGCTCCATCATCTCGCGGGCAAAGTTCTCGTTGGGGGCCTCCACCGATGAACCGGCAAGGTCCAAATACAGCATCATGGCCGGGTCGGTCACCATCTGGCGTAGCAGTGTGCCGTAATTTCCCATTGCATGGGTACGTAGCAATTGCTGTTGGGTATGCAGCATTTGCAAGTTCCCCACCTTGTCGCTGCCGGTGGCGAAGTGCCCGTGCCAGAACCAGGTCATCCGTTCATGGATACCGGCATTGGGGGAGCGGAGGTTGTTGGTCCACCCGTTCAACGCATCGTCCCAGCCATCTTTGTTCTGCTGTGCCGGGGCAATGGCCAACGGTGTGGCGTTCAAGGCCCAGTCCACCGCAGCAGTGGCCGCCGCTTTCGGATCACGGGCGCCCTGGACGAATCGCGCCACCCGGGCGGCATCGGGCGCCATTGCGCAGCGTCGAAGGACGTGCGCGACGAGAGCTTCAGCCGTGGCCATGGACGATCATCGGCAGACAGCGGTCATTTCTTGACCCGTGCTCAGAGTTTGGCTGATTACGACGACAACAGGGGCGGCGGCAATCCCTCCTTGTTCCGGCCCGGTAACGCCCAGGAGGTGGCAGTGGCCACCACCATTGCGGTAGCGGCCGCGGCAAACATCACTCGGCCGCCAGTGCCATCGTCGGCCACGTACTTGGACAACAAGAGACTTGCGGTGATGCTGCCTACGTACCGGCTGGCCGACAACACACCAGCAGCCGCTCCGGTGCGGTGAAGCGGAACTGCTTCGAGACCGGCTGCGGTGATGCCTGGCGAGGCGTAACCGAGGCCAATTCCGAACACCCCCAGTGCGGAAATGAGAATCACTGGCGAAATGGTGATCCCGAAGCTCGCCAGGGTGATTGAGCCGATTGCGGCTATGCACAGTCCCGTCGTGACCGCCCGGCGTCGTCCGGATCGATCGCCCGATCGTCCCCCCGCCGGTCCCATCACAATGAGTCCAATGGTGAGAGCTGACAACGCCAATCCCGTTGCCCCGGATCCCCACCCGCGCTGATCAAGCACAATTGGCGCAATCAACAGCAAGGAGTACTGCGAGAGGGTGGCCAAAGCCTGCGTCGCGAGGGCTGTGACATACGTGGAATCCAACAAGTCCCGACTACCGACCCGGGGCGAACGCGTAGATTCCGTTTCTTCAACTGTGCGGGGAACGTCGACTCTCGAGAGCACAAACAACGTGACCGCAACCACCGGCACGTTGACAAGGAAAATTGCCTGCCATCCGAACCCGGCGACCAGCACGCCTCCCACAATCGGGCCGGCCCCTGCACCCACTCCGAGCACCGATCCAAGGATGCCAAACGTGTGACCCCGCTGACGTGGGTCCGTCACGGAACGGAGCATCGATTGGACGCTAGGGGCCAGTGCCGATGCAAACACCGCCTGCAGCCCACGTGACCCTACGAGCCAAGTGAATGATGGCGACACCGCAGCACTGATGGAACACATGGCGAAGCCAATGAGTGACATCACCACCAGTCGTTTGCTTCCCACCACATCGCCTACTCGGCCGGCCAGTGGCTGGCCGATCAACATGGCCACCAGGTACACGGTGATGAGCACTCCCGCGCGCCCCCGACCTATTTCAAAGGCCCGGGCCAACTTGGGCAACGCCACGGCCACCATGGTGGAGTTCAGCGGGACCAACGCCGATGCCACAGCGATCCCGATGACGGTGGAACGGGTGGCGCCCCGGTGGGGCGCAGTGGTCATGCCAGCACGGTCACCGCTCCGCTGCGCCCATCAACTCGGACTCTGGCGCCGTGGGGAATTCGACGTGACCCATTGGTGGTACCCACCACTGCCGGGAAACCCAGCTCGCGGGCCATGATGGCGGCGTGGCAGGCAAAGCTGCCGTGGTCGGTGACGATGGCACCCACCAAATGGATCATGGCGTTGAACGCTTCGCCGGTGGAGGGAGTGACGAGCACGTCTCCGGCTTCCAGCGTGAACAAGTCCTCGAAGTTGTGCACCACATGAGCCCGGCCCTCATAGGTGCTGTGACCAACCGGGATGCCACGGATCACCGAGTGATCCCCAGACGGTTCGGCCAACTCACCAAGAATGCCGTCGATCATCAGACCGACTGCAGACATCATCCGGGCCATCGGTGGTGGAAGCTGATCCACCGGCGGCGGTTCAGGCATCGGTGGACCGAGAAAACGTGGAGCCCCCGTACGCGTCAACTCGTTGCGTTGGGCGGCGCGCGCGGTCAGAACCGATGATGTTGGTGTCAGATCGCCGTCGATCATGGCGAGTAGCTCACCAAGACTGGCGTCCAGCACTTCAGTCGGATCCTCCAGCCGTCCCCGGTTGCCAAGACGTCGACCCAACTCCAGCATGGCCAAACGCATCAACCCGAAGGCCGATACTTCGCTATAGATCCCCCGTTCATCGCGAAGGCGGTAGACGGTGCGGGCTTCGTGCAGTAGCGCATCGAACCCATTTTGGTGCTCTGACGGAACTAGGAGTCGGATCTCGGCCGCAAATGCCACGGCCCTGCGGGTGGCCTCGGCGGGATCGGCATCGAGGGCGGCTGCGAGTTTACCCATCACCAACTCCGGACATTCGCCAACCGTGGGCCTGGTGACATCGAACCCATCGACAAGGCGATATCCGGTCCTGGCCATGTAATCAGCCATTTCCGGCACCCTGGCGCACAAGTCAGCCAATCTTCCTGCTGCGTCACCGTCGCGCCGGGCGATTCGTTCCGCTTCGGGGTCTCGTTTCACCGCCGCAACTGCAGCCCCCAACTCGGTTGGAACCAGACCTGAAACGGGTGACGCGCCGCCGAGAGCGTCGAACAGAGCGGTTGGTGCCATTGAGGTCCAGCCACTTACCTGCAGAAGAAAGTCACCTACCGGCACCATGGCCGAAAGGTTGAATCGGTGGTGCTGGTACACCATCTCCTCCAGATGGGCCGCACACCTCTCGATGTGAAAGCGCAGTTCGGGGTCGGTCAGCAGATCGAGGCTGACCGCGTTGAGCTCCATGTGCTTTCGTACCGATGCCGGCTTCAGTTCGTTGTCCCATAGCCGAAGATCGTCATTCCACATACGATCGGCGAACACCTGGGCGGCGACGTCGGTGCGTCGGCCGAACTCAGCTCCGAGTTGCTCAGGCGTGAGTGGACCGTTCGGACCGGGCATGTCGAACGGCTGTGGTTGGTGATACGTGAAGCCATTGACGGTGGACATGGCCAAGCGATCCAGCAGGGTGCCGTACCGGCTGCACGTCTCTTCGAACCCCCGGTTGAACCCGGACGGATAAATATCTTGGGCCAACTGCGTATTGGGTGCCGGGTTGTGGGATCTGTCCTGCATCCATGGTCCCGGCACTGATGGGGTCCAACTCGGATCAAATGTCATGGGTTCCTCCGTCATAGGGTGCGAGATGGATGATGGCGTTTGCCCATGACACCTGCGCGTCACCACCGCGTCACTCGGTATTCATTCCGGATTCAGCCAGTGTTCGCCCCAATCGAACGAATAGAGTCCCGTCCATGAGCCTCGATCAGCCTGGAGGCGCGCCCGCCGTGCCAATCCAAAGGGGCGCTTCGATAGCCGTACGCCATGTCCGCCTGCTCGGCCCGGTACAGGTGATCCGAGTTGACGGCACCATCATCGACCTTCCCAGTCAAACCCAGCGTCGCCTTTTGGCAATGCTGGCGGTTTCGCCCGGGCGTACCCTTCGCCCGGAGTTTCTCAGCGACCGTCTCGGCGTTTCGGACGGAGCATTGCGCAAGACCGTCGGTCGACTGCGGGCTCAACTCGGCATACATGTTCTGGTAACTGACGCTGGCGGCTATCGCCTCACATGTGCGGTGGAC
>JANYHQ010000379.1 GCA_025358985.1 Acidimicrobiales bacterium | reverse complement strand
GTAGCCCAACTCGCACGAGATGCTCATGGTCCGCAACTCATGGGGCAACTGCTCCTCACTCCGGTAACTGACAGTGATCTCACGCGAGCGTCCTATGCCGAAAACGGTGAGGGCCGGGCGCTCACCGCTTCGCTGATGGCGTGGTTCTGGGATCAGTACATCGATCCAGCCGACCCCCAGTGCGCCTCGAAGCGGCTCGACCCACGGGCTGCACCGCTGCGGGCCGCAAGCCTGGCGGGACTCCCTCCGGCAGTGGTGATCACCGGCGAGTTCGATCCGCTGCGAGATGAGGGAACGGCATACGCCGAGGCCATGGCGGAAGCGGGTGTCGAGGTCCAGCACGTCAGAGCTAGAGGCCACATCCACACGTCGCTTACAGCAGTCGACATGCTGCCTTCAGGAGCGCCCATTCGGGCGGAGATGGCTGCGTCGCTGCGAGGCTTCTTCGCTACCTCGGTTCCCGCCTGACCAGCCAAATGATCCGGACTTGATCTAATACTTGACTAAGTCCAGTCATTGTGGTCCCATGGATCCATGACCGGTGTTGCTGCTCAGTTGCTGCGCCAACACGGGGTGCAGGTCACCGCCCAGCGCCTCGCCATCATGCAGGCAGTATCGGCGCGGCCCCATGCCACCGCCGACCAGCTGTCGGACGACGTCCGTGCAGTCATCGGGTCCATCTCTCGCCAAGCGGTATACGACGCGCTCGGTGTTCTGGTGGACAAGAACCTCGTCCGCCGGATCCAGCCAGCGGGATCGGCCGCAAGGTACGAGGATCGAGTGGGTGACAATCATCATCACCTCATATGCCGTTCATGCGGAACCACATTCGACATCGGCTGCGCCGTTGGAGAGGTGCCCTGCCTCACTGCTAACGATGACCACGGTTTTGAGATAGACGAAGCTGAAGTCATCTACTGGGGTCGCTGCCCGCCGTGTTTGGAACTGGACACGACCGACTGATTTCCTGCATCAACACACCACCAGAAACAATCAAATCACTGCAAGGAGCAACGATGACAGACCACGATGCCTTCGACGAAATAAACGACAGCCCAATGACGTGTCCGGTGATGCACGGACCCCACGCCGCTCATACCGCGGTGGGCTCTGCAGCCAACGAACACTGGTGGCCCAACCAATTGAGCCTGCGAATGCTCCACCAGAACTCGCCTATGTCCAATCCTATGGGTGACGATTTCGACTATGCGGAGGCCTTCCGCTCGCTGGACCTGGCGGCCGTCAAGCAGGACCTCACCACGTTGATGACGTCATCACAGGACTGGTGGCCCGCCGACTACGGCCACTACGGTCCGTTCTTCATTCGTATGACGTGGCACAGCGCAGGCACCTATCGAATCGAAGACGGTCGGGGCGGCGCAGCCACTGGCACACAACGGTTTGCCCCCCTCAACAGTTGGCCTGACAACGGCAACCTGGACAAGGCGCGCGCCTTGCTGTTGCCGATCAAGCAGAAGTACGGGCGCAAGCTCTCGTGGGCCGACCTCATGGTCCTCACCGGCAACGTTGCACTGGAGTCGATGGGTTTTGCCACGTTCGGGTTCGGTGGAGGTCGAGAGGACGTCTGGGCTCCCGAGGAGGATATCTACTGGGGCCCCGAAACCACCTGGCTGGGCGACGAGCGTTACCGGGGGGACCGCCAACTGATGGATCCTCTCGGCGCCGTGCAGATGGGTCTCATCTATGTGAATCCCGAGGGGCCCAATGGCAATCCAGACCCGCTCGGATCCGCACGCGACATTCGAGAGACCTTCAGCCGGATGGCTATGAATGACGAAGAGACGGTGGCGCTCATCGCCGGCGGACATACGTTCGGCAAGTCTCATGGCGCTGGTGATCCCACCCTCGTTGGTCCCGAACCCGAGGGTGCTCCCATCGAACAAATGGGTCTCGGTTGGATTAACAGTTTCGGCACGGGCAAGGGCGTCCACACCACCACCAGCGGCATCGAGGGTGCATGGACTGCCACTCCAATCACGTGGGACAACTCCTACTTCGACACCCTGTTCGGCTACGACTGGGTCCTCACTCAGAGCCCGGCCGGAGCCAAGCAGTGGACCCCGTCGAATCCGGAGGCGCAAGGCACCGTGCCGGATGCCCACGATCCCTCGAGGACACACGCCCCCATGATGACCACGGCCGACTTGGCGCTGCGTATGGACCCGGTCTACGAGCCAATCTCGCGCCGCTTCCACCAAAACCCGGCGGAATTCGCCGATGTCTTTGCCCGGGCGTGGTTCAAGCTCACCCACCGCGACATGGGACCCATCGTGCGGTACCTCGGCTCCGAAGTTCCCCAAGAGGAGCTCATCTGGCAGGACCCGGTTCCTGCGCTTGAACACGAGGTAATTGGCGAGGCCGACATTGCTGCGTTGAAGGCCAAGGTTCTCGAGTCTGGATTGACCATTTCGGAGTTGGTGTCCACGGCATGGGCGTCGGCGTCGACGTTCCGCAACAGCGACAAGCGCGGCGGCGCCAATGGTGCTCGTATTCGCCTCGCTCCGCAGAACGAGTGGGAGGTCAACAACCCGTCTTCGCTACGCAGAATTCTGGACAACCTCGAAGGGGTTCGCGCTGGGTTCAACAGCTCGGGCAAACAGGTTTCCATGGCGGATCTGATTGTTCTCGGAGGTTGCGCAGGTATCGAGGCGGCCGCCAAGAACGCCGGAACCACCATCACAGTTCCTTTCACACCGGGACGAACGGACGCATCGCAGGAGCAGACGGACGTCGAGTCGTTTGCCCCACTCGAACCGACTGCGGACGGCTTCCGCAACCATCTCGGGAAGGGTCATATGCGCACTGCCGAAGAGTTGCTGGTGGACCGTGCGCAGCTGTTGACGCTGAGCGCCCCAGAGATGACGGTGCTCGTAGGCGGCATGCGCGTTCTCAACGCGAATGCCAACGGATCAACGCACGGAGTACTCACTGGCCGGGCCGAGACACTTTCCAACGACTTCTTCGTGAAC
>JANYHQ010000367.1 GCA_025358985.1 Acidimicrobiales bacterium | reverse complement strand
TTTTCGGCATCCACGAACTCTGTAGCACCGCTTTCGAACGGCAACCGGATGGTGACGCCGAGTGCGTTGGCCCGCCCCGCCCCCTCCAAACCTGCCGCCATGATGCCGGGCCCAGCTCCGGTGATCACCATCCAGTCATGGGCGGCAATGGCGGCGGCCAACTCTCGGGTCTGTTCGTACAGCGGGTCGGAACGTTCCGTACGAGCCGATCCGAAGATGGTGATCTTGCGGCGGGCCCGATGCGGACCGAAAACCTGATACGCCTCACGAATCTCTTGGAGTGCAGTGTTGGCGATCTTGAGATCGAGTCGATCGGCGTGATCGCCCACCATCAAAACGCCGGACGTGAGAATTTCGCGAAGCTGATCCCGGTTTCGATCGCGCCCAACGATGCCGCTACGCGCCGCCGCCACATCCAAGAGCTCCTCGATGCGCCGATCCAACTCCGGGTCACCGGTGCGGTACTTACCACCTTGACCGGATCGCACGACCGACGCCTGACGAGGGAGAACGACACTGGCCACCGTCAACGCATCGGCCACTGGAGGTACCTGGGGGGTCACGGGCACAACCGGAAGATCTGGGTCCGTTGGATCTACCGGGGGTACAAGGGCATCGGATGTGTCAGCCACCGTGGCAGGGTATCGCCGCATACGGGACCCCCAGTAACCACCGGCACCGTACTCACCGGCGGACGAGCCCTCGTCGTTAGAGACATGGTGCTCAGGCAAGGTCATTGTGCGGGGGCGGCTACGTTGTTGCGTCGTGACCGATGACGTGGCCGTGCGCGGCTCGGTGGAACTGACCGGGGTGTCCAAACGCTACGGCAGCCTCACCGCCGTGGACGACATCACGCTCACCATCGCCAGTGGTGAGTTCGTGTCACTGCTGGGCCCCAGCGGCTGTGGCAAAACCACCACTCTGCGGCTGCTCGCCGGTTTCGAACAACCCGACGCAGGGGATATCCGCATCTCCGGCTCGTCGGTGGCGGGCGTGCCGCCGTATGCCCGAGATGTAAACACGGTGTTCCAGAACTACGCCCTGTTCCCGCATATGAGCGTGCGCGCCAATGTGGCATTTGGCCCGCAGAGCAGGCGGGTGGCGAAGTCGTCCATTCCCAAACTGGTGGACGATGTGTTGCGCATCGTGCGGCTCACAGAATTGGCAGACCGCAAACCCCATCAATTGTCGGGTGGACAGCAACAGCGAGTGGCGCTGGCGCGGGCACTGGTGAATCGGCCCAGCGCCCTGCTGCTGGATGAGCCGCTCGGGGCCCTCGACCTGCAACTTCGCAAGGTGATGCAGTTCGAACTCAAGCGTATCCATGAGGAGGTGGGGATCACCTTCATCTTGGTCACTCACGATCAGGAGGAGGCGCTCACGATGAGCGACCGTATCGTGGTCATGAACGGTGGACGGGTAGAGCAAGACGGTTCGCCCCAGGAGATCTATTCCCGCCCGGCCACGGCGTTCGTGGCTGGTTTCATCGGTGCCGCATCGCTCTGGTCTGGTGAGATATGCGCGCATAACAAAGACGATACCCTCGATGTTCGTCTGGTCAACGGAACGGTGGTGAGGGCCACCGCCACCGAGATACTCGAAATGGCCACACCTGTCACGGTGGTGATGCGACCAGAGCATTTCGTGGTGAGCAACACTGACCCGGCGCTGATGGGAGGGCCCTCTGGGTGCTCGGTACAGGCCACGGTGGTGCAGACAGCATTTCAAGGGGCCAGCATCACTGCTGCATTGGATCTGGGTTCCGGTATGACGGCATTGGCCCATATTCCAGCGCAGGATCACCCTCATGGCGAGCAGGGTTTGAGTGCCATGACACCGGGATCAGTGGTGTGGCTGAGTTGGCTGCCACGCCACGCTCTGGTGGTATGCGGGCAAAATGCACCAGCCCCGGTGCTGTGAACCATCTTCTGAAAGGACCAGTGTTGTATGACCACCCCCCGTCGTCCGTCACCCCGTGATGAGTACATCGCCATCTCACGTCGTCGCTTTCTGCAAGCCATAGGAGGAATGGCCGGCGTGGCCGCATTCGGACCGTTGCTCAGTGCGTGCAGTAGTTCCGGCACACAGAGTGCGGGCACATCACCTGAAGCGGGTGTTTCCAGTGTGGCCTCTGGTGGGGGGGCCGAGGGCACAGTGAAGGTGTCCAACTGGCCTGCGTACATAGATACCAATCGAAAATTGTTGGCTCAGTTCCAAGCGGCCTCCGGCATGAAGGTGGACTATCTCGAGGACTACAACGACAACAACGAGTATTTTGCCAAGGTTCAACCCACACTGTCATCCAATCAGTCCATCGATCGAGACATCGTCACCCCCACGTATTGGATGGCAGCCCGATGGATCGCCCTCGGATGGGCTACCAAATTACCGTTGGAAAAGATTCCCAACTCAGTGAACCTCCGAGATGATCTCGTGAAGCCAGCCTGGGATCCAACCGGTGAATACACGTTTCCATGGCTGAACTTCATCACTGCCATTGGCTACAATCGCAAACTCACGGGGCGTGACCTCACCAGTGTCAACGATCTCTTCGACCCCGCGCTGAAGGGCAAAGTCACGTTCCTCACTGAGCTGCGCGACACGCTTGGACTCATGCTGCTGGCCGATGGCAAAAATCCAGCCAAGTTCGAACTGGCCGACACCGACGCGGCATTCGCC
>JANYHQ010000353.1 GCA_025358985.1 Acidimicrobiales bacterium | reverse complement strand
GCCAAGTTGCGGCAGTACGTTCCTCGACCGGGACCCGTCGATGTGTCATGTCAAGCGGTGCCGAGCCCCCCACTTCACCGGTCATCGGCCTTGGCCGTGCTGGCAATCGTGACAGTGGCCATGCTCGCAGCCAGCTGCGCTGACCCGAACAAGACTGCAGCGCGAGGACGGGCAGAACTGGAGCGCCACAAGGACGACCCGCTGATCAAAATCGTCGTTCCCGGTCTTCGACAGGTTGATGAACGGTCCGAAGGCGCCTACGTGGACCAGAGCCCTATGGGCTTCCACCTGGCGCAATCGACCCTATTTGTAAGCACCTTTGCCGTCAGCGGGATCACTGCTCAGCAGGGTTTTGCAGCGTTGGATGCTGCGGTTCGGGGTCGCGGCGCATCCCTCGTGGCCAGCACGTGCAACATCTCCGTGCCGCTCACGCAGAACAAGTATTTCGCCACCTCGCTGGGCGATCACGAGCGAGTAACGGTCACTGTCCGGCCGTCCGACACAGAACGACCCATCACTTTGGAGGTCGCCATCACCAGAGACTCGGTGGCAAGGAGGCAGAGATCACTGGGCTTCGCGACTGCCTTGATCGACAGCTTGAACCGTCAGCATACGTATCTTTGTTCGCCGGCCGTCCCAGAACGGTAGGCGAGTTGTGCGACCTGCTGACCGACGACATCCGGCGTTCCGTATTCGACGGCGACCCGGGACGCCAACCCAAACCGGCATGCATCATCAAGGGGAAGCACCGCGGGCGCCGCGTCTACGTCCAACTCGTGGACGTCAGGGAGCAAAGCCTGGCCACGCTCCTGGACCACGTTGCGCCCGACACCGATCCTGGCGCACCTCGCATCGCTTGGAATTCCGCTAGCTACCACACGGTGCTGCTGCCTCGCCTCACTACAGGCGCCCTGCGGGTGGACTCCGACGACCAAAACATGGCTGACACGGTGGCCACCTTGCTCCTGGACCGAGACGCATCCGGAGTGCGTTAGCGGGGTGAGCGGTGGTCAGGACCCCAAATGGAACAGATCGGAAGCGCGGCGATCCGCTCGTCGATCATGTAAGGAAGTGGTCCGCTGTGCATCACGGCCCCGAAGGCGAATCGGTCACCGATCCGGTCTCTCATCCAACGAAGGTGCTGGGCCGCAGATGCCGGAGGCGACGCGTCTGCCTTGAATTCCAGCGCCACTACCCGGCCGTCGGAGGACTCCAGGATGAGATCTATCTCGTGACGGCCGTGAGACTCGCGCAGGTGAAACATTCGAGGGGCTTCGTCGCAGACGGCGAGTTCGGAGCGAAGTTGGGCCGTCACAAACGAATCGATCACTCGACCCAGCAGGTCAGCGCTACGCAACACCGAACGCAGATCAAGACCGAGCAATGGTCCAAGTAGCCCAGGATCGATGATGTGTCGCTTCGGTGTACCCGAGAGCTGGCCGAGTCGCGACGATGCCCACGCCGGAAGATGCTCAACAACGAGCAGCGACTGCAACACATCGTCGTAGGCGAGTGCAGTGAGCCGATTCAGTTCGGCGGCTTCGTACAGGGTTTTGTGCTCTGGGCTTCCCGCGGTGTTTGCGGCAACTGCCTGGAGGTATCGACGAAGACGAACCGGATCGCGAGATGGCCCTGCAAGTGCGATGTCACGGGCAACGAGCTGGTCGATGTAGCTCGATAACCATGCTCGCCTCAGTCGCTCCGACGGCTGGTTGACAACCTCGGGGAACGCACCACGCAACGCAAGCTCGACGTAGTCACGTAAGCCCGGCACGTGCGCTGGCAACCCGATGTGAGCGAGCGATCCGTCGAATAGCCGGCTGATGAACGGCCGGATGCCAGCATCACCTACGAGCTCACGCTGGGTGAGGCCCCATACCGGCACTCGGACCACCCTCCCCGTTGCCGGCCAGCCCACACTCGTGAGGTCGGCCGCCGATGACCCGGTGAGAATGTACCGACCAGGCCGAGAGTCCTCATCGACTGCCCGTTTCACTGCTCCGAGGATTTCTGGGACCAGTTGCCATTCGTCGATAACTACCGGCTCGTCGTATGCGGACAGTGCTGCATCCGGGTCGGCACGAACCGGAGCAGCGCTTGATAAGCGGTCGAGCCGGAGCACCGACGCGCCCGAACGGATTGCCGTGGTGGTCTTGCCCGTTGCCCTCGGACCAACCAACATGATCGCCGGGAGGCCCGCCAGGTACTCCGCTACGAGCGGGTCAACCAGCCGCTGGATGTAAGGGGAAGGGGGAGACACGGAGGTGACAATATCACTTTGGGACATATCTCAGTGATGTTCTGGGACACTCTCACCTATCGATACAGGACACGAGCGCAGGAGCCCAACTGACTATTCCGGCCTACTCGCTGTCATCAAAATGGCCGCAAGCAAGCGAGCCTGTCGGGCCGAGAAACGCAGAGATAACATCGAGTGGTGGAACATGAGGCGGGTCGACTGGAACCCGGCAGGTGGTTGCGCTCGGTCGCAGACGCCGTCCGATTCCAAGAACAATTCTTCGATTCGATCGTCGTCGCCGAAGTAGGATTTCGACTCTAGTGAGCGGATTCACGGATAAAAAGCATCTTGCCACGTACGCGTACAATGATGTGGAACGACTGTCGGCCCGTGGAGCGATTTATCAATTCCTCCAAGTTGATTCAATTGATCTGGGGACGTTCCCGTTCCGGGCCGATTCGATCGTTGGCGTGGTTTCTACCTTTCTGGACCCCA
>JANYHQ010000108.1 GCA_025358985.1 Acidimicrobiales bacterium | reverse complement strand
GCGCTGTCCCAAGCAGGCCCTTTCGCTGCTGGAGTAGTCCATGGGGTCCCATGCGGTGTGACCCATGGCGCCCACTATTTGGTTTGGGAGAGGTTTCAAGCTCCGTAATGTCGGGTAGTCACGGAACACACGGCAGGACCGCTGTTGTGAAAAAGTCCAGTGACGCGTCGGCGTCGCTCAGAAAGTGGGCGACACATGCAATATCAGAAAATGTTCCTCCCGCACCGTTTTGCTGCGGCACCCGCTCAGCGGATGCTCGGCGCATGACCCGGCTCCGGGTAGCGATCTGTTCCACCATTCCCCCTCGTCAATGTGGCTTAGCGACCTTCGCCGCCGATTTGGCACAGTCGTTGGAATCGGCGCCGGGCGTAGGTGAAGTGGGAATAGTGGCGATGGAACGCACGTCGGAACAGGGCGAGAACGCCATGACCCGGGTTCGACGAGCCACCGCTTCGTCTCCTGCAATCATCGCCGTGGTCAGCGATGAGGTGCGGGCCACCTATTCGGGAGCGGCCAAGCGGACAAACGAGTGGGCTGACCTCGTGGTTGTCCAACATGAGTTCGGGATCTTTGGCGGCAATGACGGCGACCTGTTGTTGGAGTACCTGGGGTCGTTGGACGTGCCGTACATCCTCACGTTGCATACTGTGCTTCCCCACTTTTCCTCAGGTCAGCTGGAGGTTCTGCGTACCGCATGCGCCGGGGCGTCGGCGGTCACGGTGTTCACCGCCACCGCCAAGGCCATCCTTTTGGCTCAGCACATTGGTGACGCTGCCCGGATCCATATCGTGGTCCATGGCGCACCCGCCGAGCTCTATGGCATCGATCGGATCCAGGCCAAGAATGCCCTTGGGGTACAACACAATTTCGTGCTGTCCAGCTTTGGATTGGTGTCGAAGGGAAAAGGCCTGGAGCTGGCGATCGAGGCATTGGCGTTGGTGTGCAAGGTGCAGCCCAACACGGTGCTGCTGATCGCTGGTCGGACGCACCCGGAGGTGTTGCGCAAAGAAGGCGAGGCGTACCGGCAGTCGCTCATGGTCAAGGCGGCTGAACTGGGCGTCAGCGCGCAGGTGCGCTTCATGGACGGATTTCTGCGAATTGATGAGATTGCACGGCTGTTGGCGGCCACAGACGTGTTCGTCACCCCCTATGTCAACCTTGATCAGATCGTGTCGGGGGCACTCACCTTTGCCCTGGCAGCCGGTTGCCCGGTGGTGTCAACGCCGTATCTTTACGCCGTTGATCAGCTGAGTTCGGGAGCGGGGGTGGTTGTTGCCGACCGTGATGCAGCAGCATTTGCACGTCCGATTCTCGGATATGCGCTCAACGACTCGCGGCGCGAGGCTGCCCAACGTAGTGCTGCGGCGGTTGGGGCAGATATGCGCTGGTCGGCAGTAGGCGCCCGGATGGCCGGCTTGTGTGCTTCGCTGATGACGCGGACTCCGCCGTGGAGGAATCATGTAGGCGCAAACGACAGCGTGGCATGTGAAATTGGATCTCCTTACGATTCGTTGCCGCCTGGTCCGGTGGGGACGTTGCATCTGCGGCGATTAGTTGACGACACCGGTGTCATTCAGCACGCCACCGGCATTGTGCCGCTGTTGTCGAGCGGATATTGCATCGATGATGTGGCGCGACTCATTCCTGTAGCCATGGCACTAAGCGCCTTTGAAGACGGTTGGGAGGTGGCATCAACTCGAGGTCTGGCATTCATTGCTGACGCTCATCGCGGAGATGGGGCCATGCTCTCGAATTTCATGAGCTGGAACAGAACGTGGCTGGACGCACCCCATTTTGGTGATCATGTGGGACGGGCGCTGGCTGGACTCAGTCAGTTGCCGGCGACCACCGAGTATCAGACAGTCGTTGCCCCGTTGGTAGGCACCATTCTGCGTGGTTGGCCTGATCAACCGCCGTTGCACCCCGACTCCTTCGCTCTCATCGCCCAGGCGCGCGCACCCCACAACGCCGATCTGGTGGTGGCGTCTCGAATGCTTCAACGCTTGATGGACGCTTATCGGTCGGTGCAACGCCCGGGATGGTGGTGGCCTGAGGAGCGGGTGCGTTACGACCATGTGAGATTCCCGCATGCCATGATTTCTGGTGGCTTGCTCACCAGCAACGACGAAGCCGTGGAAATGGGATTGCGCTCGCTGAACTGGTATTCAAACTGTTGTGACCAAGACACGTTTCTGCGCTTTCCCGGCCATCGCGGGTGGGGTCCCGGAGAGACACTGCAGTGGAGCGGAGATGAGCAGCCGTTGGAGGCGCTGGCCTTCTTCGAGGCTCACCTGGCTGCCGCAAGTGCCACCGGGGACGCCATTCACGCTGAATTCGCCCGACAAGCCCACCAATGGTTCCTGGGTCGCAACCGTTTGGACCTCATGATGGTGAACCCCGACAGCGGTGCGTGCTACGACGGTTTGGGGGCCACTGATGTCAACTACAATTGTGGTGCCGAGTCAACGTTGGCCTTCATGGCGACGCAGTTGCAGGCACACGATCTTCCTCGGCCGAAGCAGCAACTGATGCCCTCCTCGTCACCCCGAGCAATCGCACACAGTTACAGTCCAACCAAACACACGGAGGATCACATGCTCACCGGAGTAAAGTCATCGGTAATATTGGAAATGGTGCCAGATTCGATAGTTCTGGATGAATTCGCAGCCCGCAATGGATGCGTGGTGAATGTGATTGATCTCGGTGACGGTCGGGTCAAAATTGAATCATTTGCGCCAGTGGAATGTGAGAACGCTGATGTTGTAACTGAACTGCGCCAACTTTCTCTCACACAGCGTGGTGACTTGGACGCTCTGCGTCTTTCATGACGCCGGTCTTCGTCCGGCATCCAGACAACCCCATTCTGCAGGCCGGTGATTGGCCCGTCCCCGTCAACGTGGTGTTCAACCCCGCGGCGGCGCTCGTGGATGGGTCCACCGTGTTGTTGGTGCGCGTCGAAGATCGTCGTGGATTGTCCAGTTTGTGGGCCGCCCGCTCGCTCGACGGTGTGAGTAAGTGGACCATCGACCCGTCTCCGGCCATGCAACCAATTGTCGATGACCACAATGCGGCCTGGGGATTTGAGGACGCCCGCAGCGTGTGGGTGCAAGAACTGGACCGATTCGTGGTGACCTGTACGGCCTATGGGCCTGCTGGCCCGGCCGTACATCTGGCCATGACCAAGGACTTCGATGAGTTCGAGCATGTGGGCATTGTTATGGCGCCGGAGGACAAAAACGCTTCGTTGTTCCCTCGCCGCATCAACGGAAACTGGGTACTGCTGCATCGGCCCACCACCGTGACCGGCCTCACCGCCGACATCTGGTTGTCGCGGTCATCAGATCTGGTGAGCTGGCGAGCTCCGGAGCCGGTGATGAGTTGCCGAGGCGGCGCTTGGTGGGACGGCATCCGCATCGGTACGGGCCCTCCGCCCATTGAAACCGAACGAGGCTGGTTGATCCTTTATCACGGGGTGAAACAGACGGTGTCGGGCGTTATCTATCGCTTTGGTGCAGCATTGCTCGAGCTAGATCACCCGCAGGTGGTGTTGGGCCGAACCTCAG
>JANYHQ010000324.1 GCA_025358985.1 Acidimicrobiales bacterium | reverse complement strand
GAAACCGGGCTCGAGCGGCGAGACCGAGAACCTTTGACGGGTTCCCTCCTGCTCGCCCACCGCTTCCACCGATGGCCGCTGGATGATCAGCATGTTTGTTCCCTCATTGTTGAGCAGTGTTGTGAAGCAGTTGTTGTGAAGCAGTTGTTGTGAACCAATTGCTGTGAAGCAGTTGTTCTGAAGTAGTGGCGTGAGACAGATGCCGGGGGGCGTCGTGCGCCCCGCCGAAAACTGGCTACTTGTTGTAGAGCTCGACGATGAGCGATTCGCGCACGGGCACATCGATGTGCTCACGCAACGGGAGGTCTCTCACCGTGACGGACTTACCTTCGGTGGCCTTGTCCAACCACGGCACCGTGGAGCGATCCAGCGTGTCGATGTTGTGCTGGACAACGATCATCTCCTTGGCCTTGGTGCGCAACTCGACGATGTCGCCCCGCTTCACCTGATAGCTGGGGATGGTGACACGCTTACCGTTGACCGATACGTGGCCGTGACGAACGAGCTGTCGTGACTGGCTGCGGCTAGCGCCCCAGCCGGCCCGGAAGGCCACGTTGTCGAGCCGTAGTTCCAACATGCGCAGCAGATTTTCACCGGTGACTCCGCTTTGGCGATCGGCCTCTACGAACATGTTGTGGAACTGCTTCTCCAATACACCGTAGATACGGCGAGCCTTCTGCTTCTCACGCAACTGCAGCATGTACTCCGATTCGCGAATACGGCCACGGCCATGCTCACCCGGGGGGTACGGACGCTGCTCGATAGGACATTTGGTTGAATCGCACTTAGCGCCCTTGAGGAAGAGTTTCATCTTCTCACGACGACAGAGGCGGCACACCGGTCCGGTGTAGCGAGCCATGACTAGACCCTCCGCCGCTTCGAGGGGCGGCACCCATTGTGGGGCACCGGGGTGACGTCACGAATGGCGTTCACCTCGATACCGACGTTCTGCAGTGAGCGGATGGCGGTCTCGCGGCCGGAGCCGGGACCCTTCACCAGCACATCAACCCGACGAACTCCATGCTCCATGGCCCGACGGCCACAGGCCTCGGCGGCCAACTGAGCGGCGAACGGAGTGGACTTGCGGCTGCCCTTGAATCCGACGTTGCCCGAACTCGCCCATGCGAGGACGTTGCCCTCGGCATCGGAGATGGACACGATGGTGTTGTTGAACGAGCTCTTGATATGCGCCAACCCAAAGGTGACGTTCTTTCGCTCGCGTTTACGTGGACGGCGACCGCCCGGCTTCGGCTTTGCCATCGCTACTTCCTCGGAACCTTCTTCTTGCCGGCCACTGTCTTTTTCGGTCCCTTACGGGTACGTGCATTGGTGTGGGTTCGCTGCCCACGCACCGGGAGACCCCGGCGGTGGCGGATGCCCTGATAACAACCAATTTCCATCTTGCGCTTGATGTCCTGCGAGATGTCTCGGCGAAGGTCACCTTCGACCTTGACATTCTGATCAATGTAAGCGCGCAGCAAATTAACTTCTTCGTCGGTGAGATCTCGTACCCGAGTGTTGGGGTCGATACCGGTGGACGACAGAATCGTCCTGGACGTCGTACGACCGACACCGAAGATGTACGTCAACGAAATTTCCACGCGCTTCTCGCGCGGGATGTCAACACCAGCCAGGCGGGCCATGACCTAACCCTGCCGCTGCTTGTGACGAGGATTGGTGCATATGACCATCACACGGCCATGGCGGCGGATGACCTTGCACTTCTCACAGATCGCTTTGACGCTGGGACGCACCTTCATGCGCAGCCCCCGATTCGGAAGTTCTTGACGGAGTTGTTCACGTTCTCTCGCTACTTGTATCGATAGGTGATCCGACCTCGGCTGAGGTCGTACGGGGTGAGCTCGACTTGGACCTTGTCTCCGGGAAGGATGCGGATGTAGTGCATTCGCATCTTTCCGGAGATGTGGGCCAAAACCTTGTGGCCGTTTTCCAGTTCCACCCTGAACATGGCATTCGGGAGTGGCTCAACGACCGTGCCTTCAAGCACGATCGCGTCTTCCTTGGGCTTTGGCAGAAGGTCCTCCTCACCGAGGGTGGTATGCGGTAGCTTGCAGCAGACGCGTGAACGCTAGTCATGCCTTTGGCCGAAGGACGAGTGTAGCAGCACGACGCAGTACTCAGGACCGGGCTCATGAGCGCGATCGGGCCGCCTGTCGAGCGTCTATGGCATTGACGATATCGGTGAACACTTCGTCCATTGGTTTGGCGCCATCCATGGTTTCCAACAGGCCCTCGTTGCAATAGTGCTCGATGAGGGGACTGGTTTGGCTTTCGTACAGGTCCAGCCGGGTTTGGATGGCTTCGGATTTGTCGTCCGGGCGCTGCACAACTTCGCCACCGCAGTGATCGCAGTTCCAGTTGAACTTCGGTGGTTTCTGGACGCTGTAGTTGTGCCCGCACGACGAACACACCCGCCGAGACGCCAACCGCTCCAGCACCAAGGCGGTGTCCACGGCCAAATCGATGACGATGTCCAAGCGGCCAGGGAGCAGCAGCTCCGACAACGCCTGGGCCTGATGCACCGTGCGAGGAAACCCATCGAGAATGAAGCCCCTACCCCGTGCGTCCTTGTCCGATAAGCGCTCAGCGATGATACCGATCACTACTTCGTCTGGTACGAGTTGTCCGTCATCCACAAAGGTCCGGGCCAGCAGTCCCATCTGGGTGCCGGACTTCATCGCAGCACGGAACATGTCTCCAGTGGAGATGTGAGGAACCACATAGTGACGTGACAACTGCACACACTGCGTGCCCTTACCGGCGCCCTGCTTGCCGAGGATCACCAGACGGACGCCCGCGCTCATGCCCGTCCTGCCTGTTTGCCCTGGAAGGGGCGCCCACACAAGCTCGTTGCCGCACCTGCGCCGAGTGGCACCACGCCGAGGTTACCGAGTGAGTTGCGGACGTCGACGGGTTGCACTGCCCTCGAGGAAGCCGTCGTAATTTCGCATCATGAGTTGGCTGTCTATCTGCTTCATGGTCTCGAGCGCCACACCAACGGCAATGAGGATCGAGGTTCCGGCAAACCCGAAGTTCGACAGGTTGAACACGAAGAGGAAGAACGATGGGACCAACGCAATGGTGGTGATGAACACCGCGCCCGGAAGCGTGATGCGGTTGAGCAGCCTTTGGAGGTAGGCAACCGTCGGGGCACCGGGGCGGATACCGAGAATGAAGCCACCCTGCTTGCGAATGGAATCGGCCTGCTGCACCGGATCAAAGCTGATGGCCGTATAGAAGTACGTGAAGAAGATGATCATCAACCCGTAGATGAGGATGTACCAGAGGTTGTCGCCGGTGACCAGGTTGTTGTTGATCCACTGTCTGGCCCCCGTGGGCAATACGTTGGACAGCAGCACCGGGAAGTTCAACACCGAGGACGCAAAGATGATGGGCACCACACCGGCCTGGTTCACCTTCAAGGGGATATAGGTGCTCTGCCCGCCGTACATACGACGGCCCACCATCCGCTTGGCGAACTGCACAGGAATGCGACGCTGGCCGTTTTCCATGATCACGATGGCCACGATCATGGCCACCACGATGGCCAGGATCACCACGAACAGCACATTGCCCTTGGACTGGCGGATACGTGAACCCTCGTACGGCAATCGACTCACCACGTTGGTGAAGATGAGGATTGACATTCCGTTACCGATGCCGCGCTGGGTGATGAGCTCGCCCATCCACATCACAATGGCCACGCCACCCACCATGGTGAGCACCACCAGCGACACTCGGCCGAGCGTGAAGCGACCGTCGAACAGGTCGAAATCAGCGCCACCGGCGTTGCGGCCGAGCAGACCACGGCCACCGTTGTGGAAGATGTAGCTGTACGTGGCCGCCTGCATCACGCCGAGGGCAATGGCCAGGTAGCGAGTCCACTGGGTGATTTTCTTTTGTCCTACCGCGCCGTCTTTGGACCATTGCTCCAGCTTGGGAATCACCACCGTCAACAACTGCATGATGATGGAGGCCGTGATGTACGGCAAGATCCCGAGGGCGAACACGGCAAACTGCGTGAGCGCCCCACCGGAGAACAGGTTGAGGAATCCCACGATGCCGTTGGACCCCGCCGAATCCTGCAGCCGCTTCACCTGATCGATGGAAATACCCGGAACCGGCACGTGGGCGCCGAGGCGATACAGGGCAATGATGAAGATGGTGAACAGGATCTTGTTCCGGAGTTCCGGGATTCTGAACACGTTGCGCACGCTGGACATGGTCGGACTCTCCAGAATTCGAGCTGGCCTGAAGCCTGCCCATATATCGAAATGAACATATACCGGGGACGACTGTCCCCGATTCGGTGGATCAGCGGTTGGTGAGGGCGTTACCCTTGGCCGCCGGGCGACCATTGCCGAACGGCATGGGCAGCACCGTGACGGTACCCCCCGCAGCGGTGATGGCGGCCACCGCTGACTGTGAGAACGCATGCGCACTCACGTCGAGCTTGGCGCTGAGCACTCCCCGTCCCAAGACCTTCACCAGGCCCTTCTTGGGGATGGCACTCACCAGTCGTAGCGTATCTGGCGTGGCCGGCTCTCCGGCGTGGCCAGCCGCGAAGGCCTCGAGCACATCAAGGTTCAACGCCACGAACTCAACCCGGAACGGGTTGTGGAAACCACGCAGCTTGGGCAGGCGCCTGTACAACGGCGTCTGGCCGCCTTCGAAACCCGGCTTCATGTTGCGACGGGCCTTTTGACCCTTGGTACCGCGGCCCGCAGTTTTTCCACCCTTGCCGGCGATGCCGCGTCCGACGCGCATGGGCGACTTCTTGGAGCCCTCGGCGGGCTTCAGATCGTGCAATTTGATGGGCATGGGTTACTTCGTCTCCTCGACAGACTCCACCGTCACCATGTGCGGGACCCGGGCAATCATGCCGCGAATCTCGGGACGGTCGGGGAGTGTGTTGCTGTTGCCGATACGTCCAAGACCCAATGCGCGCAACGTGCCGCGGTGCTTGGGCTTGGTACCGATCGTGGACTTGATCTGAGTGACTTTGAGCGCCATCAGGAACGCTCCCCGGTGGCCGCACGTCGCAGCCGCTTGGTTTCGTTGTATGCCCGTAGAACACCGAAGGGGGTGACCTCTTCTGGGGTCTTGCCCCGCAGGCGAGCCACCTGATCCGGGGTACGCAGGCTACGGAGGCCTTCGATGGTGGCCTGGGCCACGTTGATGCCGTTGGAGCTACCGAGTGACTTGCACAGCACGTCGTGGATGCCGGCAGCTTCGAGAATGACCCGAGCGGCACCGCCCGCAATGACACCGGTTCCGGGGGCAGCAGGCTTGAGCATCACTCGGCCTGCACCCTTTTCACCCACGATGGGGTGGGTGATGGTGGAGCCGGCCAGCGCCACATTGAACATGTTCTTCTTGGCTTCTTCCACACCCTTGGCTATGGCTGCCGGAACTTCCTTGGCTTTGCCGTAGCCGAGACCGACCTTGCCGGTGCCGTCGCCGACGACGACCAATGCAGTGAACGAGAAACGGCGTCCACCCTTGACCACCTTGGCCACGCGGTTGATGTTGATGACGCGCTCCTCGAGCCCGTCACCACCGCCGCCGCCACTGTTGTTGTTACCGCCTCGATCGCCCTGGTAGGCCATCTCAGAACTCCAGTCCCGCCGCACGAGCGGCTTCGGCGACCGCAGCGATGCGGCCGTGATAGATAAAACCGCCTCGGTCGAACACGACCTTTGACACGCCCGCGGCTTTGGCTCGCTCGGCAATGAGTGACCCAACCTTGGCCGAGGCCTCCACGTTGCCGGTAGCACCGCTTCGAATATCAGGTTCGTGCGACGAGGCGGCAGCCAATGTACGGCCGCTGATGTCGTCGATCACCTGAGCCACGATATGGCGGTTGGACCGGAATACGGCCAAACGCGGACGTTCGGTGGTTCCGTGGATCTTCTTCCGGGCGCGCTCATGGCGGCGGACCCGGCCCTGCTGCTTCTTTTGCGTTGCGGTACCCATGGCTACTTCTTGGCTGCCTTTCCGGCCTTACGGCGGACGACCTCGCCCTGATAGCGGACGCCCTTGCCCTTGTAGGGCTCTGGCTTACGGATCTTTCGGATGTTGGCGGCAACCTGGCCTACCAACTCCTTGTCGATGCCCTTGACAATGATACGCGTCGGGGTGGGCACCTCGAAGTCGATGCCCTCGGGGGCCTCGACGAATACAGGATGGCTGAAGCCCAAGGCCAGTTCGAGGCGCTTGGTGGTAGGCGCCGCAGCGCGGTAACCCACCCCCTGAATTTCCAGTTCTTTGGTGAATCCACCGGACACACCAACCACCATGTTGGAGACGAGGGTGCGGGTGAGGCCATGAAGCGCCCGGCTCATGCGTTCGTCGTCGGGACGTTCCACCACAAGGGTGTCCCCGGACTCTCGCACCGTGATGGATCCAGGCAGCGTGCGACTCAGTGAACCCTTGCTGCCCTTGACCGAGATTTGGCGATCATCGAAGGAAATAGTGACGCCAGCTGGAACGGTGATGGGATTCTTGCCGATACGAGACATCAGCTCACCACACGAAGCAGACGATTTCGCCGCCGACGCGCCGTTGGCGAGCCTCGCGGTCGGTGAGCAGACCCTGGCTGGTGGACAACACAGCCACTCCTAGACCACCAAGTACTCGCGGCAGTTGATCGGCCTGGCGATATACACGCAGTCCGGGCTTCGACACTCGCTGGATACCGGAAATGGTACGAGCCCGTTCGGGCGAATACTTCATTTCGATCTCCAGCGTGGAGCCGGGTTTGCCTTCGTTGTCATAGACCTTGTAACTGCTGAGGTACCCCTCACGCAACAAGATCTTGGCAAGGCTCTCTTTGACTTTCGAACCTGGCATGCGCACGGTGTCATGCATCGCCGTGTTGGCGTTGCGGATACGCGTAAGCATGTCAGCGATGGGATCTGTCATTGTCATGAGCGAATCCCTCCTCTCACCAGCTGGCCTTGGTCACGCCGGGCACTTCGCCCGCATGAACCATCTCTCGCAAACAAATTCGGCAGAGGCCGAACTTCTGGAACACGGCCCGTGACCGCCCACACCGCTGGCAACGGGTATATGCCCGTACCTTGAATTTCGGCTTCCGCTTGGCCTTTTCGACCAGCGCCTTCTTCGCCATCAGTTCTGTCCTTCGCGTTTGAACGGAAAACCGAAGGCGTCGAGCAACGCTTTACCTTCAGCATTGGAGCGGGCGGTGGAAACGATTGTGATGTCGAACCCTCGCGCCGTGTCGATCTTGTCGTAGTCGATCTCCGGAAAGATCAACTGGTCGGAAACACCGAACGTGTAGTTGCCACGTCCATCGAAGCTCTTGGATGGCATTCCCCGGAAGTCACGGATTCTCGGGATGGCCAAGGCCACCAGACGATCCAAGAATTCCCACATCCGGTCTCCACGCATGGTGACCTTCACTCCAATGGCCTGTCCCTCGCGCAACTTGAAGTTGGCAATGGAACTGGTGGCCCGATTCACCTGGGGCTTTTGGCCGGTGATCCGGGTGATGTCAGCAATTGCACCGTCGAGTAGCGAAGGCTGGGCGGTGGCGCGGCCGACGCCGGAGTTGACCACGATCTTTTGCAGACGCGGTACCTCCATGATGTTGGCCAGGCCAAGCTTCTCTTGGAGTTGGGGACGAATGGTCTCCAGGTAGCGCGCCTTGAGGCGCGGCACGGCCAACGTGGGATGTACCAGTTCCGTGGTGCTCACAGTTGATCTCCCGTGCGCTTGTCGATACGCACCTTGGATCCATCGGCGTTGATCCGGTACCCGATCCGAGTGGGCTTGCCAGACTTGCCAACGGTGACCACATTGGACACGGGCAGCGGCATCTCCTTGG
Organism: Acidimicrobiales bacterium; assembly: GCA_025358985.1. Lineage (GTDB taxonomy): Bacteria > Actinomycetota > Acidimicrobiia > Acidimicrobiales > JANYDT01 > JANYHQ01. The sequence continues at coordinate 292 of JANYHQ010000324.1, read as the reverse complement.
CAATGATGCCGCCCGGCTTGGTAGCCGAGGATGCCTTGGTATGGCGCTTGGCCACATTGATACCTGCCACCACCACGGTGGCGTCTTTGGGAAACGCCAACAGCACTTCTCCCGTTTTGCCACGGTCTTTGCCCGACAACACCAGCACGGTGTCACCCTTCTTGACTTTCAAACCTGACATCAGATCACCTCAGGGGCGAGCGAGACGATGCGCATGAACTTCTTCTCGCGCAACTCACGACCAACCGGCCCGAAGATGCGAGTACCGCGGGGCTCGAGCTTGTCGTTGATG
>JANYHQ010000318.1 GCA_025358985.1 Acidimicrobiales bacterium | reverse complement strand
AAGTTCGCCGAGGCCAGCGCCATCCTTTCGTCGGTGGTGTCCGGGCTCGACTTCGCGGGCAAGCCTCTGGCCGCCGCCAACGCCTCAGTAGCTGCTCCTGATGACGCGTTGGTGGCCTTGTGGCAACTGGTGACAGTGGTGCGCGAGTGGCGTGGAGACGTCCATATCGCACTACTCGTGGCCAACGATGTGGGGCCTTGTCAATGCATGGTGCTCCAAGTTGGGACCGGTCGATTTCCCATGGGCGTAACGCAGGCCACACGGCAGTGGAGCGAGTCGGAATGGGCGGCCGCCGTGGAGATCCTGGCGGAACGGGGCTGGGTTGATTCCACCGGGAACATGACGGCCGTTGGAAACGAGCAGCGTGAACGAATCGAAGCCGACACCGACCGGCTCTGTGCCCCCATTTGGCGGCCGGTGGGAGATGTCGGTGCTGCTCGGCTCACCGTGTTGCTCGCTCCCATCACTGCCGCAATGGATGCGGTGGGCACCTACGCCGCTCTCAAGTAGCGCCCTTTTTCAACCTGAGAACACTCGTCCTGCTGAGAAGGTGCTTTCCTCCTGGGAAGGTGCTGTGGCATTGTCCATGCCGTCATGAAACGCCCCGCCATCGAACGACCCGTGGTGGCCATCGTTCCGTGCCGCAACGAAGCCCTCAGTATCAGTTCAGTTCTGAAAGAACTGGCCCGTATCGGGGTGGGACGGGTGATTGTGGCGGTGGACCCACGCAGCACCGATACCACCAGTGTTTTGGCCGCCGAGGGTGGTGCTCAGGTTGTGCATTCTCTGAGTAGTGGCTACGACGGCCCATGCCTGGCGGCGATTGCGGCCCTTGATCACGAGGGTTTTGATGGCGATGTGTTGTTCTTGGATGCTGGCAACAAATACGAGATGGACAGTGTCGAGGCGCTTCTCGATGGGCTGGATCCCGCCGCCGACATCACCTTCGGGATCCGCGATGCGCAGATGAAGTGGCACCAACGCATGGGTAACAACCTCTTCAGGATTGTTCTGTTCTTACGATTCCGACGCTGGGTACAGGACGTGAGCTCGTTACGCGTGGTGAGGATGGCGGTGATCACCGAACTCAAACTCCAAGATCGCCAATTCTCGCTTCCGTTCCAGACCATCGTTCATGCGCTGCTCCTGAGGAAGCGTATTTGCTATGTACCCATTCATTGCACCCCCACCCGTACCGGCGTTTCCAAGGTGTCAGGCGATTGGCGAAACAGTACCAAGGCAGCTCGACAGATGATGATCGCCATGGTGAAGGTGCCCCGACTCTGACTCAAGTACTGGCGACAGAGTGCCGTCATTTCCCGATGACGCTCATCATCGTCTCCACGTTGTCGCAGTACACCCCGTCGATACCCATGTCCACCAACCCCTTCAGCACCCGATCGAACTGGGCATCCCAACCAAACACCACTAAACCAAAGCGATGGAACAGTGTGGTGAGACCCATGTTCCAGTCGCTGTGGTGCATGTTGACTGCGTTGATGCCGGCTTCGGCCACCTGCGAGGCATGACGTTCCGGACCTTCCTTCATCCGTTTGAGACGGGTTGAGTCAACCAATTTGATGTCGTGGGCAGCACCACGTTGCGACGCCAGATACGTCCAATCAGGATGACACAGCCAAAGGCGAGCAGGGTCACCGATCCGGCGCACCACGTCGAGGACGGCCGGCAATGCATTGGTGTCCTTCAAGTCCAAGGACAACTCGAAATCCGATCCGCAGCTGTCGTACAACTCCGCCAGCGTAGGTACATGCGATGGGAGATGGCGGCGGTGGACCTCCCCAACGGACCGGCGGCGAAACAGGGTCTTCACGATCCCATCATGATCAAGGACCGCCTCACCGTTCTCGGTGATCCACACGTCGCTTTCCAATCCAGTGGCACCCAGACGCAACGCCAACTGGAACTCCGCCAACGTGTTCTCCGGTGCGTGGGCCCGGGCGCCGCGATGGGCGAAGGCAATAGGTGCCGGTGCCGTGGATGACATCGCTGAGAGGGTAGCGGTGGAGCACTACGGCCCCATTCCACCGTCCATCCTCCGTCCATCCTCCGCCGAGTGGAGTGGGCTTTGCGGTGTGCGCAATCCTGGCTCGACTCGATGGGCTGGGTCCAGGTTCACTACCGCCGAGTGGAGTGGGCCTTGCGCTGAGCGCAATCCTGGCTCCACTCGATGGGGCGGGTGGGGTGGGCTGGGTGGGCTGGGTGCAGGGCTGGGTCGGTCAGGTTGGGTCGTGCGGCCCATTGACGGGCGCCGTACTCAAGGCCGACTGGGGGGCCGTCGATGCATGGTCATTCACCGGGGTCGTCCGCCACCTCGGCAAGGAGCAAGCGCACATGACGAGGATCAGGGCTACCTGCCCAGACTGTGGAAACGTGGAATTCGGTGTCACCGACATTGTCGTGGTCGGTGCTCATGAGGGCACTACGCGGACGTACCGCTTCGCCTGTCCGTGCTGCGATCGGCCCGTTCATCGCTTCGCCGGGCCGGACATCATCGATCTTCTGCTGTCGGTCGGCGTACCGGTGGAGCAGGGCTTGGCCGCCCCCATCGAGCACGTAGATGGGCCCGCCTCCAGGCTGCCTCCGCTCACCGAGAACGACGTGGATCGCTTCGCCAGCCTGCTCGAGACCCGTGACTGGTTCGCCCGTCTGGAGCCAGGCGCCGCTGAACGCTGAAATCGATCAGCGGATGGTGGCCCTACACTGACCGACGTGGGCAACCTGGGCATAGGCGAGATCGTGGTGATCATCGTGTTTGCTCTCATCGTGTTGGGTCCGGATCGCCTTCCCACAGCCGGCAAACAGGTGGGTAAAGCGCTGGCTGAGTTTCGTCGGGTCTCGTCGGGCGTACGGGCCGATCTGCAGGATGCCCTGGACGCATCAGAGCTCAAAGACACAGTCAACGAATTCCGCAATGTGATGGACCCCCGCAAACTGCTGGCCGACACGTTGGCCCCGCTGGACAACACAAAACACATCGATACGGACGTGGACAAGCCGCTCAGCGCCACGTTCGACCCCGTCACCAACTATTTCAGTACCACCTCCACCACCAACTTAACGCTCTCCGTGCCGTCGCCCGATGGTGAACCCACCACCGTGGCATCGCCGCAGTCCGTGGCCACCACGTTCGGGATACCCGCTCCGCTGTCGGGTCCCGGCCGCGACATCCTCGACGACATTCTCGACTACCCGGAGCCGGCTTCCTGATGGATGCCCCCGCCCCGTCCCGGGCTCCGATGGACGACAGCCGTATGACCCTGGTGGCGCACCTGTCGGAGTTGCGCCGCCGCCTGGTGATCAGCTCCGCCGCCATTGCGGTGGGTGTAGTGGTGGGGTTTGCGTTGTACAACCGCATCACCGGATTCCTGGTTCACTACTACCGTGATGCCATTGGTGATCCCAGCAAGAAGTTAATCGTCACCGACCCTGCTCAGGGTTTCACCACCCGGTTCAAGGTGGCCACCTACACAGGGTTGTATGTGGCGTCTCCGGTGTGGTTGTTCCAGGTGTGGCGCTTCATCACCCCTGGCCTCAGCAAGCGGGAAAAACGATACGCGGTGCCGTTCATCATCAGTTCCATGCTGTTGTTCATGCTCGGCGCGTTCATCGCCATCCTCACGTTGCCCCAAGCATTGAAGTTTCTCATCAACATCAGCGGCAAGGACGTGGAGCCGTTCTTCACCCCAGCCGGGTACCTGGGGTTGGTGGTCATCATGATTGTTGCCTTCGGTATCTGCTTTGAGTTTCCGGTGGTGCTGGTGGCGTTGGAATTGGCGGGTGTGGTGAGCAGCAAAGCATTGCTGACGCATTGGCGCGCCGCCGTGGTCATTGTGGTGGTCATTGCCGCCGTGGCCACCCCCAGCCAAGACCCTTACTCGCTGTTTGCCATGGCCATTCCTATGTGGATCTTCTATTTCGCGGCCATTGGCATCGGCAAACTCGCTGGAAAGTAGCCCGCCTCTGCCGGGCCTCCATGAATGATCCACATCCTCCCCGCGGGGTGCGAGCGGTCTTCGAGACTGGTCTTGCGTTCCAACTCGATGCATTCCAGGTACAAGCCATGGACGCGCTCGATGCCGGTCATTCCGTGGTGGTGGCTGCACCCACGGGATCGGGCAAAACAGTGGTGGCGGAGTATGCCGTGGCTCAGGCGCTGGCGGCTGGCAAACGGGTGTTTTACACCACCCCCATCAAGGCCCTCTCCAACCAGAAGTACCTGGATCTCTGCGCCCTGCATGGCCGCGCCCGAGTGGGTCTGCTTACCGGCGACACCAGCGTCAACGACGCAGCTCCCGTGGTGGTCATGACCACCGAGGTCTTGCGCAACATGATCTACGCCCACTCCCGCTCACTCCACGACCTGCGTTA
>JANYHQ010000302.1 GCA_025358985.1 Acidimicrobiales bacterium | reverse complement strand
GGAGTGAGGGTGGCCATCTGCCAGAACGCGATGTCTCGACCGCGCCGTTCCAGCATGGCAATACAGATGCGCTGCAGTTCTGCCAGCACCAAACCGCCAGGCCGTAGCGCCCGGGCCAGGGGATGGTGGGCGCACATATCCACCAGATCGGTGCGGCCCACGATGATGCCAGCCTGGGGGCCTCCCAGCAGCTTGTCGCCCGAGAACATCACCAGATCGGCCCCCGCATCGAGGGTCTGGCGGGCGCCCGGCTCTGCATCCAGCCACGCCAATACAGGCACCGAGCCGGATGCGTCAGCCAGCCACGGCAGCCGTGAGTCCACCAGGCCTGAGCCGATATCAACCACCACCGGGGGCCCCAGGGTGGCCAGTTCGCCGACCGAGGTTTCCTTCACGAACCCGGTGATGCGGTAGTTGGACTGATGCACCTTGAGCAGCATGGCCAGGTCGGGGTGCTGGTCTACGGCTCGGCGGTAGTCGGCCAGACGGGTGCGGTTGGTGGTACCCACCTCCACCAGCCGGGCTCCAGACTGCTCCATCACATCAGGAATACGGAACCCCCCGCCGATCTCCACCAGTTCCCCCCGGCTGACCGCCACGCTGGCACCCTGGGCCAGTGCTGCCAACACCAACAACACGGCGGCGGCACAGTTGTTGACCACCAACGCCGATTCGGCACCACACAACCGGGCCAACAAGGCCCCGGCGTGAGTTCGACGCGACCCTCGCTCCCCTGATTCCAGGTCGATTTCCAACGATAAGTACCGCACCGCAGCGTGATCTGTACCGTTTGCGGACTGGGTGGAACGGGTGACCCGTGACTGCGGGGCCCGCCCGAGATTGGTATGCAACAACGTGCCGGTTCCGTTGATCACCGGTTGCAGCAGCCGCCGTCCAGCCTGCCTGCCAGCGGCAACGCCGCGGTCAAAGGCGGATTCAGGCTCACCGGCGGCCACTGCCTCGGCCACCGCAGTACGCGCGGCATCCACCAGCAAGGGCTGAGGGAGCGCAGCCAACTCGGGGAGCAGTGCCAGCTGCCGAGCAAGAGCATCGACGGAGGGGGGGCGCACGTCTGCGAAGCTAGTGGCCGTGGTACGGACGTTGTGGCGCATCGTACGGACGTTCTTCAAGACGGTCACGGTGTTGTTGCTGGCCGTCACGGTGTTGCCGGCGTCCATGGCTCTCACGGTGGTGGCCATTGTGCTGTTTACCCCCGTACCGGTCACGGTGCCGCCGCGCCGCACTCTGCCGTCGATCCAACCCAGCTACGTCTACGACTCGCTGGGCAATCAGATCGCCGTGTTCAAGGACTTCGATTCCAACATCCCGGTGGGTGTCGACGACATTCCCGATGTGTTGAAGCAAGCCGTCATCAGCGCCGAGGACCGTCGCTTCTTCAAGCACAAGGGCGTGGACCTCAAGGGTATTGCTCGTGCGGTGAAGGCCGACTACGACGGCAAGACCGGCCAGCAGGGCGCATCCACCATCACCATGCAGTTGGTGAAGCAGCTCTACTCCGGTGCCCAGGCCGACGATCTACGCAGCAACTCCAAGTCGGCGGTGGAGAAAGCCGCAGGCAAACTCCGCCAAGCCATCGTGGCCAATCGGTTGGACCGTACGCATACCAAAGACGAAATTCTGTACGAGTACCTCACCAGTATTTTCCTCGGCCAGGGGGCCTATGGAGTGGGGGCAGCGGCGCAGACGTACTTCCGCAAACCGGTTCGGCAGTTGTCGCTGTCCGAGGCGGCCACCATTGCTGGCATCATCCCTGCTCCGTCCATCTATGAGCCGCGTGATCACACCAGTTCGGCTGAGGTGAAGCGCAAAGCCACCTTGCGGCGCATGTTCACCGAGGGCTACATCAGTGATCAGCAACTGACCCAGTCATTGGCTCAGGAGTTGTGGGTAGACCGCGCCGATGGCACCGAGCCGCCCCTGGGTAGGCCGGTGACCATCGTGTACTCCCGTCCCAAGACAGACACTACGGACCCATACTTTGTGGATTACGTGCGGCGTTACATCATCGCCCGGTACGGCGAGGAACGCCTGTACCGAGGAGGTTTGCAGGTAGAGACCACCATCGACCCCACATTGCAGGTCCAGGCCGAAGCGTCGGCGGCCAAACTGTTGAAGGGAACCAACAAGGAGCTGGCTACTTCCATAGTGTCGGTGGAACCAACTACGGGGTTCGTACGCGCGCTGGTGGGTGGCCGCGACTTCGATGCGCCCGGGGGCCAGGTGAATCTGGCGTTGGGAAACTGTCCGGACCTTTCTGCGCTCACGAAACGGCTGGGACACAAGCCGGCGCTGGCCCCTGCATGTGCCGGACCCAACAACATCGACGGGGGTGGTTCGGGTCGGTCCCCAGGCTCGTCCATCAAGCCCATTGTGTTGGCGGCGGCGTTCGACCAGGGCATTCTGCCCACCACTGTTTATGACGGCTCCCCCTATCGGCCACCGGGTTGTACTGGACGCTGTTCACCCATCGGCAACTACGAGGGCGCCGCGTACGGTGCGGTGGACCTACGCACCGCCACCATCAAGTCGGTCAACACAGTGTATGCGCGCTTAGGAATTGATGTTGGTATCACGAACGTGGCGTCCATGGCTCAGAAGTTGGGCATCA
>JANYHQ010000283.1 GCA_025358985.1 Acidimicrobiales bacterium | reverse complement strand
CCACGGCATACCCACCATCTCCGAACAATTTGGAAACCGTGGGCGTCTTGAGCGAAGGAACGATGGCGATGACTCGGTCGAGATCGGCGTCGGCCACATTGAGCTTCAACAACACCTTCCCTCGCGCCTCCATCACTCCGGCCAGAAGAGTATGGATCTGGTTCATGGCATGACGCTTCACCGGATCCTCATAAGCGGCGCGGTTGGCGATCAACTCCGTATAACTGGTGAGAATGGTGTCGATGATGCGCAGGCCAGCGGCCCGCAAGGCCGAGCCGGTTTCGGTGATCTCCACCACAGCATCGGCAATGTCGGGGATCTTGGCCTCGGTGGCTCCATACGACAGACGGACCTTTGCGTCGATGCACTTGGCCGCGAAGAACCGTGTGGTGATGCCGACATACTCCGTGGAGACCCGCACTCCTTGGGGTAGATCGCTGGCGCTATGCCACGGAGAATCCACACTCACTGCCACCACCAGCCGGATGGGCCGAGCCGTAGCCTTGGAATAGCGCAGTTCCCCGAGTGACACCACGTCGGACTGTGTCTCCTCTATCCAGTCACGCCCGGTAATCCCGAGGTCGAAGAGACCCTCGCTGATGTACGTGGGGATTTCCTGCGGACGAAGAATGCGGACCTCGGAGATACGGGGGTCAGAGATGGTGGCCTGGTATTGCACCGACGAAGACCGTTGGACCGGAAGGTCGGCCTGCTCGAAGAGTTCGAGTGTGGCTCGTTCCAATGAACCTTTGGGCAACACGACACGCAACATGAACACCTGACACTACAAGGGACACGCACGCCGTCACCGACCTCAACCGAGGTGGACGAACTCCCTGACGCCATCAGCGATCATCTGTACGGCGATGGCCGCCACCAGCATGCCCGCCACCCGAGTGACGAGCAGGATGCCAGCGTCTCGGATGATGCTGCGGATGACCTCGGAGAAGCGCATCGCCAGGTACAACACAATATGTACACCGACGATGGCGAGGCCGAGCGCCAGCAATCGGGACGAGGTCTTGGCCCGCTGGACAAACAAGATGGTGGCCACGATGGCGCCCGGTCCGGCCAAGAGCGGGGTGCCGAGGGGAACCATCCCGATGCTGGAACGCCGCTCTGGCTCGATGTCATCCGTGGAATCGCTGCGTCCCTGCAGCAACTGCAGCGCCACCACGAGCAACAGCAGCCCACCCGAGCACTGCAATGCAGGCACCGACACGTGGAGATAGCGGAGCACCTGACGGCCGCCGATGGCGAACATCACGATCACCGCAAACGCCGTGATCACTGCCATCAGCGCCGCCCGGCTGCGTTCGGCCCGAGTGAGCCCCGCCGTGACGGCTAGGAACACTGGAACTGCGCCCGGTGGGTCCATGATCACCAGCAGGGTGACCAATGCCTCGCCTAGAAATCGCGTATCCATCCAACCATCCTGGCCTGTCCCAGCCCACATCATCGTTCTCTCATGCCGGCCGTGGGACAATGCGTTGTGAGTTCCAGTCTGGCCCTACGTCTTGCGGCAACCGGAACCGACTGGATCACCACCGTGGCGCCCGCTGCCGAAATCCTCACCGAACTGCTGGCTGAGGGCCGTCGCTTCTTCGAGTCGGACACCGTTACCAAACGGGGATACGTGGCTATTGACTCGATGACGGGATGGAGAAACATCGGGGTTGAGTACAGCCAAAGCCCCGACCGGCCGGACTTGAACGAGACCTTCTGTTACCGGTTACGCGATGAGGAGCAGTTGAGTGCGGTAATTCGTGACTCAGATCTCGTGGAATGCTGCCGTAACGCTCAACGGGTGCTCGATGCAGTGGCAGCCAACGCCCTCAATGAATTGGCCGACCATCTAGGACTCCTGCACAAAGTTCCCCGGATTCGTACTGCACAGGAATCCTGGTTGCAGCTGAATTGGTCTCATCCGGCAGCAACTGAACGAGATTTCATCCAAGACGCCCATGAGGATGGTCACCTCATTACCTTGCTACTCGCCGATGCCGACGGCCTCGAGGTACTTGACCGCCAGGCCGGATGGGTGGGGGTACGGCCATCACCTGA
>JANYHQ010000235.1 GCA_025358985.1 Acidimicrobiales bacterium | reverse complement strand
GCTTCAAGGAAGTCAACGACACCTTGGGTCACGAGGCCGGTGATGAATTGCTGCGGGCCATTGCAGCACGACTGGCCCATACTCTCTCGGGCCGGGTGGGGACTTCGCTGTTTCGTCTCGGTGGTGATGAGTTCGCCTGCGTCATTTCGCCGGCCGACGAGGTGGAGCGCATCGCGGTAGCGATGCGGGCGGCCACTGCGTCGCCTATTGAGTTGCGTGGGGTGCGGATCCAACAAGAGATCAGTATTGGGGTGGCGCTCTACCCTGGCGATGCCACCGAATCCAGTGACCTGCTGCGTATGGCCGATTCCACCATGTACCGAGCCAAGGCGGCACGAGTGGGGTTTCTTCTGTACAAGCACACCAATGACCGTGACCGATCGCACTTGGAGCTGACGGCGGCCGTCCGGGAAGCGATCGAACGTCGAACGATCGAACTGTACTTCCAGCCCCAGGTGATCATCGAGGCTGACGACAACGGAGAGGTGGAGCAATGTTCGCCCCACGGCCTAGAGGCGCTGCTGCGGCTGACCACTCCCAAAGGCCCCATTGCCCCGCCCACCGTGGTGCACATCTGCGAGCAGATCGGAATGATGGAACAACTCACCGACCTGGTACTAGACAAGGCATTGGCGGAGCAGCGTCGGCTGAGCAGGCATGGCCACCACCTGGTGATGTCCGTAAATGTAAGCGCGCAGGATATTTCGTCAGAAACACTTTTCAAGCGGGTAGATTCAGCACTGCGTCGCCACAACGTGGATCCTCATTTGGTGTGCCTGGAGGTAACCGAAGAGGCGCTGCTGAAGAACGAGCTGAGTGTGGTGCGGACGGTCAATGATCTGCGTCGACTCGGAGTACGAGTGTCCATGGACGACTTTGGTGTGGGGTTCTCTTCGCTCACCAATCTGCGAAATTTGTCCGTTGACGAGCTGAAGATCGACCGCAGTTTCATCCAAGACCTAGTGCCGGGCACGCGCACCGCCGCACTTGTGGAAACCATCGTGGACATGGCTGCTCGCCTCGGCGCCATAGTGGTTGCCGAGGGCGTGGAGACCCATGACGAAGCCAAGGCGGTGTACCGGCTTGGAGTTCGGGTGTGCCAGGGCTACTTCTACGGGCGACCGATGAATTCCCACAACCTCGACGTATGGCTGGAAGAGCGTCGCGCCTGGCTCCCCGTCAACGCCTCGGCGGCGTCCTCCAACTGATCTCCAACTGATCGCCATCCGTGGGGCTACGGTGGATGCGTGACTGGCACGGCCTACAACCCGAGCGCCCTCATCGCCCGCGTCAGGGCCGATTTGGTGGGTATGGTGAGCCAAGCCGAGGTGTTGGCGGTGGCGTTGGCCACCGGTCGTCATGTGGTGATGGAGGGGCCTCCCGGCACCGGAAAGTCCACACTGCTGCGGGCCCTGGCCTCGGAGGCTGGTGTGCCACTGGTGTTCGTGGAGGGCAACGCGGAACTCACACCCAGCCGTCTGGTTGGTCATCACGATCCCGCCATGGTGCTCCAAAACGGGTACACCCCCGACGCCTTCGTTCCTGGGCCGTTGGTGGACGCAGTGCGAGACGGTGGGCTGCTGTATCTGGAAGAGCTGAACCGGATACCGGAAGAAAGTCTGAACGTGCTCATCACGGCTCTTGCCGAAGGTGAACTGCATGTGCCCCGGGTGGGCCGTATTCCAGCGGCCCCGTCGTTTCGCCTCATTGCCGCCATGAACCCGTACGACGCCATAGGTACCGGACGTATTGGCCAGGCCATCTACGACCGTATGTGTCGGGTGTCGGTCACGTACCAAGACGAGATCAGTGAGCGGCGCATAGTGGCTCGGGTCACCGGCATCGCATTCGAACAGCCTGATGTGGAGTTGGCGGTGTTGGTGGTGCGAGCCACTCGATCACACGCCGACGTGCGCGTGGGATCGTCTGTGCGCGGAGCAATTGACATGACGCTGCTGGTGGACGGACTTCGTGATCTGCGCCTCGTGGACCCCGGTAGTACGTACGCAGATCAACGCCCTGTGTTGCTCGATTCGGCACTGGCGGCGCTGTCGGGACGGATCCGACTCGACGAGGCATGTGATCGTCAGCCAGAGGAAGTCATCACTGAAATTCTCGACGCGGCGATTGCCGACTGGATGCGCCGCCACCAAGCCGGGTCGGACTCAGAATCTGCCCAGGAGGACGATCCGGGAAAAGGTGACGGCTCCGCTCCTCATGGCCCCCCGCAGTCGGGGCCGGGGCGGGGCCGCATCCTCACCGGAGATGACGCCCGGGCTGCAGTGGCGGAGGCGGCGCGCCGAACTCATGGACGCTACGAGTTGGCCAAGCACCAGGCCTTTGGTGACATCAGTCCCCAAGTTGGGGAACTCGACGTCGCGGCGCTGGAGGAACTGGTGGGTTCGGCTCCGGACGAGGCGGCCGAGCTCATTGCCGATTTGGCCAACGCCACTGATCGGTTGCTGCGGGCCAAAGCCCGACGGGCAGCTGCGCAATTGTTTGTACGTATGGCTCGCCAGCAGGGAACTCCTCGCCAAGGGGTCAGGCGGCTGAAGGCGGTTCATGACGCGCTCGATGGTGATGTGGACGTTGATGCCACCCTGGCCAGGACCGACGGGCTTCGCCCAATGACCATGGACGATGTGGTGGTACGACGGTGGGGGGCCAACGAGCGGGCCATCTGCTTGTTGGTTGACCGCAGCGGCTCAATGAACGGTCGCCAGGTGGCTACCGCGGCGTTGGCGGCGGCCAGTGTGATGGTGTCAGCCGGGGAGCGGGCTGACTGCAGCGTGTTGGCTTTCAATCGCGATGTGGTGGTGCTTCAGGAGCAGGGTCGTCGTCGGCCGGTGTCGGCGTTGCTGGACGACATCTTGTCGCTACGGGGCAAGGGTGAGACTGATTTGGCGCTGGCTTTGCGGGCGGCTCGACGCCAACTGGGTACGGCCGTTTCGCGTGAACGGGTGGCGGTGTTGCTGTCCGACGCCAAACGGACCACCGGCGATGATCCCTTGGTGGCGCTGCGGGGGCTGGATCGTTTGCATGTCCTGGGCACGTCCGATGAGGCCGAGGCCGAGGAACATGGGCGGCTTCTGGCCCGGCGGGGTGGCGGCCGGTATCTCACGTGCACCAGCGTGCTGTCGATCCCTCGGGCGCTCACGCTGCTGCTCAACGACTGAGTCCACCGCCCACAGATTTTTGGCGCCCCATCGGCGAATCGTCACGTGTCGAATTTTGCGTGACCCCCCCATCGGCGAATCGTCACGTGTCGAATTTTGCGTGACCCCCCCATCGGCGAATCGTC
>JANYHQ010000226.1 GCA_025358985.1 Acidimicrobiales bacterium | reverse complement strand
CCCGACGGCAGCCGCGTGCCGCTGGTGGACGGCGACCCCATCACCATTGGCCGCCTCCCCGAGTGCGAGGTGGCGCTGGCCGATCCAAACGTCAGCCGCCGTCACGCCGAAGTCCGCATCATGGACCGCCAGGCGACCGTGGTGGATCTGGGTTCACTCAACGGCACCAAAGTCAACGGTCGAGGGGTGCCAGCCGACGGGAAAGGGCTGCCCCTGAAGCCCAATGATGAGGTGTGGGTAGGCACCGCCAAGCTGAAGTTCGTGGTGGATGCGCCCCGTAAGGCCGGGGGATAAACGGTGCCCGTCGCCGTACTCACCATCTTGAAGTTGTGCCTGGTTGGTGTGATCTATCTGTTCCTGGCCCGGGTGGTGCGGGCCGTATGGGTGGAGATCCGCACCGAGCGAGTAGGGGTCACCGGGCCAACCGGGTCCACTGAATCGGCGGCGGCCCCAGCCGTAGCGCCCGTGGGGCGGCGGGCCGCACGCAAGGCAGCCAAAGTAGAGAAGGCCAATGCTCGTCCCACCCTCAAGATCGTGGAACCACCGGGACAACTGGGCACCACGTTTCGACTCGACGATGAGGTCACGGTGGGCAGGGCTCCCGGATGTGCCGTATCCATCGACGACACATTCGCGTCGCAGATCCACGCTCGGGTGTTCCAGCGTGACAATCAGTGGTTTGTGGAGGATCTCGGCTCCACCAACGGCACCTGGGTCAACCGCAAACGCGTCCACGGGCCTATGAAGTTCCTCCCCGGCGATCGGCTCCAAGTGGGTAACACCGTATTGGAACTGCAGCAATGAGAGGGACGCGGACGTGACGCGCCTGGTTGCCGGATCGGCCACCGACATTGGTCGACGCCAGATCAATCAAGATCGAGTGCTGATCACCGACGATGGCCATCTGTTCGCCGTGGCCGACGGAATGGGAGGACACCGGCGTGGGGAGGTCGCGGCCGAAATGGCTGTAGCCCACCTAGCTGGTCATATGCACGCAGAGGATTCCCTCGAACATCTGGTGACAGCCATCTCCGACGCCAACCGCACCGTGTTCGAAGCGTCGAGTAGCAATCCCGATTTACAGGGAATGGGAACCACCCTCACTGCGTTGGCGGTGATCCAAGATGACGGTGAAGCACGATTGGCTATTGCCAACGTAGGAGATTCGCGCACGTACCTGTTGCGTAGCGGCGAACTCGAACAACTCACCGAGGATCACAGCATGGTGGCCGAGATGGTCCGCGAGGGACATCTGAGTGTGGAAGGTGCGCGTACCCATCGCCAGCGCAGCGTGCTCACCCGCGCGCTGGGAGTGGAACCCCACGTGGAGGCAGACATCATCGAGGTGCTGCCCAGCATTGGTGATCGCTATCTGTTGTGCAGCGACGGACTCTGTGGCGAAGTCACCGATGAGCAAACTGCGTCGGTGTTGCGCCGACTAGCCCGTCCTGATGAAGCGGCGCGCGAGTTGGTACGACTGGCGCTCACCAGTGGCGGCAGTGACAACATCAGCGTCATCGTCATCGACGTGGTGGACGACGACAACGCTGCGCAACGCGCCAGTGACGGCATCCGTGATGAGGCAGTCAGTCCCACTCGCATTATCCCCGCAACACCGAGCGCCGATGGTGCGAAACAAGGAACGCGATTGCGGCGTACTCCGCGCACCACCGCACGTTCTCGGATCATCACGTGGAGAACGCTGTTGTTCACGGTGCTGTTGGGGGCCCTCGCCACCATTGCCGTGCTGGTAGTTCGCAATGCCCCGAGCGACGAGACACCATCGGTCACCGTCAGCGTGGTCCCCACGACGGTTGCCGCCAACCCGTTCGATCCAGTCACCAGCGTTACCGGCGGATCCGTTGCTGCGCCGTCCACTGGCGGCCCAACCTCTTCCACCCCATGACAGCGACCGTGCCCCGCCGGCGCACCGAAGCGGGGTTGCTGGTGATGGCGGTGGGCATCACCGTTGGTGCGTACCTCCTGGTGAGCCTTGGCCGAACCGCCACCCTGCCCGGCAACATCCGGCCCTTCGTGTTGGTCATTGCCGGTCTGTTGTTCAGCGCGCATATGGCCACCAGGATGTTTGCCAAGAACGCCGACGCCGGTCTGCTTCCGTTGGCGGGCGTACTCAATGGCATTGGCTACGTGATGATCGTGCGCCTGAACCCGGTGTTGGCCAATCGCCAAGCAGCATGGACGGCGGTGGGCATTGTGGCCTACATCGGCACGCTCGTGGTGGTACGCCAGGCCAATCGACTGGAGCGGCTGCGGTACACGTTTGCACTTGTGGGTCTTGCCCTACTGCTGTTGCCATTGGTACCCGGGGTTGGTCTTAACATCAATGGATCGCGCATCTGGGCCCATTTCGGACCCGTGTCGTTCCAACCGGGGGAGCTGGCCAAACTGGCATTGGCCATCTTCTTTGCGTCGTATCTGGTGGAACGCCGTGAGCTATTGGCGGGCACCACAGGCCGTGTCCTGGGGCGACTCAGATTGCCCGAGATCCGCCACGTGGGACCCATCGCTGCGGCATGGGTGGTGTCCCTGGTGGTGATGGTGGCCGAGCGCGACCTGGGTTCATCGCTGCTGTTCTTCACGTTGTTTGTGGTGATGCTGTGGGTAGCCACCGGCCGTGGCCTCTACATATTCGTAGGCTCGCTGATGTTTGTGGTGGGGTCGTTCTTGGCATGGCGGTCCTTTGACCATGTGCAGCGTCGCGTGCGCATCTGGTTGCATCCATGGCCGGAAGCCACCGGCGCCGCATTCCAAATTGTGCAGAGCCTGTACGCATTTGGTTCGGGAGGTGTGGCGGGCACCGGTTTGGCACTGGGCAGCCCTACCCGAATCCCCTACGCCGCCACCGACTTCATCTTCGCCGCCATCGGTGAGGAGCTCGGACTGGCCGGAACGTGCGCAGTGTTGGCTGCATTCTTGCTGATGGTAGGTGCCGGACTACGGATTGCACGCCAAGCACCACGGCCGTTTGATCAACTACTGGCTGCCGGCCTCAACACTATCGTAGGTATACAGACTTTCATCATCGTGGGGGGCGTCACCCGGTTGGTACCACTGACGGGTGTCACCCTTCCGTTCGTGAGCTACGGCGGATCGTCGCTGGTCATTAACTATGTGCTCATTGCATTGCTGGTGCGCATCTCCCACGACAGCAACCCCGCCACCATCGCCGCCCGGAAGGAGCAGTAAACGTGGAGCGCCGCATAGGCAACCTCGGCATGTTGCTCCTGGTGTTGTTCCTGGCGTTGTTTGCCCAATTGGCGTACCTACAGGTGTACGAAGGGCCCGCCCTGGCCAATCATCCAGGCAATACCCGCAACGCCGTACGAGACTTTGGCCAAGCCCGCGGCACCATCCGCACCAGCGATGGCCGCATCGTGGCCGAGAGCGTCCGTAACCCCGACGCCGGGTCCAAGTTCCGCTACCTGCGCCAATATCCCGGTGGCGTCTTGTACGGCCACCTCAGCGGGTACTTCTCGTTCACATACGGGTCCTCCGGGGTGGAGCGCTCGTACAACGCCGTACTGGCCGGCCGTGAAG
>JANYHQ010000225.1 GCA_025358985.1 Acidimicrobiales bacterium | reverse complement strand
CTGGTCCCGAACGACCATTCTCCGCTGACGTCGGGCGTGAACGTGGCGGTGGTGCGCAACGCCACGGTGGCGAACGGCACTCCTTCAGCGGGGTCTTCTGACCACATGAAATTGAAGCCGCGGACTTCACGCACCACTGTGGGGGCGTTTCCGCCGCGCATCTGGGCGGCAGTGGCGAACAGCGACTGCTGAACGCCTGACAACAACCGACTCTCCGGTTTGGGCACGGTCTTGTGGATGATCGACCCACGGGCGTGGACCACGTCTACTCCAGCGGCTGAGAAACGCTCGGTGAGGGCGGCCAACGGGTGCACTGCGTGAACGGGATTCACCAACGCCGAACCGCCGCCCATGATTTGACCCTGCAGCGCATTGGGCCCGATGACCGCCACCCGATGCAGGCCGATGGCCGCCAGTGGCAGCGCATCACTCTCGTTGCGTAGCAACACCATCCCAGCGGCACCGGCGGCGCGTACCAAGACACGGTCTTCGGTTTCGTCACGGGTGATCTCGGGGCCGGGTCCGCCATCGGCAATGGCACCAATGGTGTCCATGAAGCGAACCATACGGCGCGCCGTTTCCCTGATGGTAAGCGCGCTGACAATTCCATTGTCGACGGCGGTACGAAGTTTGGCGCCGCGATGCTTGGTTGGGCCGGGCATCTCCAGGTCGAGGCCGGCGTTGACCCCTTCGGCGGTGGAGTGCAGGCCAAACCAGTCACTCATCACAATGCCGTCGAAGCCCCACTCGCCGCGCAGGATGGTGGTGATGAGTTCCTTGTGGTCGGCGGCATGGGGACCGTTGACCTTGTTGTAGGCCGTCATGATGGCCAGCGCCCCGGCCTCGGTGACGGCGGCTTCGAACGGCACCAGATACAACTCACGCAGCGTGCGCTCGTCAATTTGGCTGTCGATGGTGAGCCGCTCGAACTCGGTGTCGTTGCCCACATAGTGCTTCACACAGGCCGCCACCCCTTCCGACTGTACGCCCGTGACGTACCCCACAGCCGTACGCGCGCTGAGGAATGGGTCCTCGCTGTAGCACTCGAAGTTGCGGCCGCCAATGGGGGTGCGGTGCAGGTTGACAGTGGGGGCCAACACCACCCGGGCGCCCTTGGAACGAGTTTCGCGTCCGAGCAGTGCACCGATCTCTTTCACCAGGCCCGGGTCCCAGGTAGCCGCCAAAGCAGTACCGCACGGCAGATTGACCGACGCCGGACCGGTGAAACTGGTGCCACGGGCCCCAGCCGGACCATCGGTGACCCGCATGGACGGTATGGCCTTGCTGGGGATGGCGACGGTATGCCAGTTGTCGGAGCCGGCGAGGAGCGAGATCTGCTCGTCGAGGCTGAGCGAGTCAACGAGGGCGTCCAGTTCGAGATCGTTCACGGTCATCGACCGTAGCCCGCCTACCATCGCGCCATGTCAGCTGACATGTCATCAGAACGTGGGCCGCAGTGGCGGATGCCCGCTGAAACCGCCCCTCACGAGCGCACCTTGATGTGCTGGCCGGCCCGGCCCCAAATTTGGCACAACCGTCTTCGCCAGGCCCAGTCGGACTATGCCGAAATCGCCCGGGTCATTGCTGGGTTCGAACCGGTGACAATGATCGCCCGTCCCGAACACGCCGAGTTGGCCGCCGACCTGTGCGGCTCCACCGTAGAGGTGGTGGCGTTGCCGATAGACGACTCATGGGTACGCGACTCTGGGCCCATCTACGTACTCGACGGCAGCGGCGGACGGCGGGTGGCCGGCTTCACGTTCAACTCCTGGGGTGGAAAGTTTCTCCCCTGCGGTGACGACGCCGCGCTCAAGGCGGCATGGTGTGCGCTCTGGACTGAGCCATTGGAGCCGGTGGACATGGTGCTCGAGGGGGGAGCCATCAGCGTTGACGGCCAGGGCACGCTGATCACCACGCAACAGTGCCTGATGCATCCCAATCGAAACCCGACGATGGTACGTGCACAGATGGAAGCGCTGATTGGTGAAGCCCTGGGAGCATCCACCTGCGTGTGGTTGCCATATGGATTGGCCCTTGACGATGACACCGACGGTCACGTGGACAACGTTGCGGCGTTTGCCCGGCCGGGGTTGGTGGTGATGCAGGGTTGTAATGACGAAGACGAGGACGACCATCACCGTATGGAGCAGAACCGTCGCTGGCTCACGGGCACTAGTGACGCAGTTGGCGATGCTGTGGAGGTGCTCACCATCCCAGTACTGCCGTTCGTGGAAGTGAACCAGGAGCGCCTGGCGGTGCCGTATCTCAACTACTACGTATGCAATGCGGGTGTGGTGGTGCCGGTCTGCGGCCATGAGGCCGATGCCGACATGCTCGACCTCATCGCCAGCGCCTATCCAGAGAGAGCGGTGGTGGCAGTACCGGGGGAGACGCTGGCCCTGGGCGGAGGCGGTCCGCACTGCATCACCCAACAAATTCCTGCCATCTAGCGCTGCTCATCGGGGCCATTCGTCTACCGCATGACGACGAGGCGGTGCGGCAGGGGGCAGAGTGGGGACATGCTGCTGATCACGGCCATCGATTCGGTCCCTGTCTCGCCCGCTCGGGAGGTGCCTTCGACCCGACCGCCGCTGCGTGTGGCGGCTGTGCAGACGTCCTGGCACTCTTCGTCTGATCACCACATGGCAGTACTGGAGGAGGGTGTGGCGTTGGCTGCGTCCGTAGGTGCACGTATCGTGTGCCTGCCGGAGCTCACGCTGTCGCCCTACTTTGCGGCGGTGGGGGCAGGGCCTCAAGCGATTGATGCAGTTCCCGAGTCACTGCCGGATGGCCCCACGCTGGCCTTCACCCGCCGGGTGGCCATGCAGCACAGTATGTACGTACAGGCATCGTTGTGGGAGGTCGATTCGGCAGTGGCGCCCCGGGGTTGGAACACCTCGATATGCGTGGATCCCACGGGGGTCCTGGTGGCATCCACTCGAAAGCTGCACATCCCGGTGACAGAGGGGTACACCGAGGATCTGTTCTTCCCTGAGGGCGACGGGGGATTTCCGGTGGTGCCCATTGATGATGTGGCATTCGGCTTCCCCACTTGTTGGGACCAGTGGTTTCCCGAATTGGCCCGGGCCTACTCATTGGCGGTGGGATATACCAGCACCATTGGCAGTGAGCCCGACCATCCGGACTTAGACACCCAACCGTTATGGCAGCACGTCATCGTGGGCAATGGCATCACCAATGCCACGTTCATGATTGCGATCAACCGCATCGGCACCGAGCACCTCCCGGGGGCGCCGACCATCACGTTCTACGGCAGCTCCTTCATTTCCGATCCGTATGGGCGCATACTTGTTCAAGCGCCACGATCCGAGGATGCAGTAATTGTGGCCGACCTGGATCTGGACGCCCGCCGGGACTGGCTTGCCCTGTTCCCATTTCTATCCACTCGCCGACCCGACACCTACGCATCGTTGGTGGCTCCTCGGCCAACCTGATTCAGCGCCTCATCAGATGGTGGCGCCGCCGTCACACACAATGGTTTGACCAGTGGTGAATGCCCCCGCCTTGGAGGCCAGGAACACGGCGGCCCCTGCAATCTCGTCAGCTTCACCGATACGGCGCAACGGGGCACCAGAGGTGGCCTTCTTCAAGATGTCGGGGTTCTCCCACAGGTACTTGGCGAAGTCGGTACGGATGAGTCCCGGGGCGATGGTGTTGGCCCGGACGTTGAACGGGCCGTACTCCACCGCAATGTTGCGGGCCATCTGCATGTCGGCTGCCTTGGAGATGGCGTAGGCCCCCAGGATGTCGCTACCCCGCAGCCCGCCAATGGAGGATACGAGGATGACGGATCCGTCGCTGCGTGCCTTCATGGCGGGCAGCACCATGGTGGCCAGCCAGTGATTGGACCGGATATTGGA
>JANYHQ010000214.1 GCA_025358985.1 Acidimicrobiales bacterium | reverse complement strand
GTTCACAATAAGCAGCGCCATGTCCCGGTCCTCCTGCCACGTCCACAGCTTGGCGTCCATCTCCTGGGCGCCCTTGCGGACGGTTACCGCAGGTCCGGGTCGCGTTGCCGCCGCCCGCACCACGGCATAGGAGGTGAGAAGGAACGACTTCTGGTCGTCGCTGGCCACCACGAACGCCGTGCCCACGACAGGGGCACCGTTGACGTCAAATGTGGTGACACTGAACGTGCTCGGCTGCGCCTTGGTGAGCACCACCGAGAGTGTTTCGGCGGTGGCCGCCAGCTTTCGCAACGGCTCCAATTCCTGCTGAACCTGGGCCCTGGCGTTGGTGCCCTCGGCCTGAACCGCACGAGTGGCCTGGCGAGTCCGGGCATCAAAGTTACGGACCAGCGCGTCGGACTGATCCTGACGGTACCGGTAGTTCATGAACAGCGCCGCACCACTTGATGCCATGGCCAACCCGGCCACAAGCATGGTGAACGAGATGCCCAGAACCGTTTTGGGAATGACCCGGCCCCGCCAGAACGGCGGCCGTAGTCGTTTGCGCAGTCGGCGTTGGGCGCGCCTGCTGATGGGTTTCTTTCCGGGCGTACCGGGACGCGGTGGCCCAGTAACAGCAGAAGTCGCCGAGGGTGATCCCGTTGCCGGGGTGGTGGCCTTGCGGGCGGCTTTGTGCTGGCGACGGGACAGTTTCGTGTCGGTGGGGACGTTTGGCGTAGATGCGCCAGGCGTGGCCGGACGACTTACCGATTTGGATGCCGCGGTACGGGTTGGAGGGGGACCCGAGCCGCGCACGACATCGTCCCAATCACCCATCAAGTCCGCGTTGGTGTCCCGGCCATCCGAACGGGTGGATCTGTCGAGGCGGGCACCGTCGGCCGCTGGTGGCGCGACTGCATCGAAAGGCCCCGTGATGCCGGTGGGGGCGTCAGGCATGTGACAAACGGTAGTGCCCAACTACCATCGGTCTGTGGCACTTGCTGATGATCGGGGTTCAGCCGAGTTTGATCCATATCAGGTGCCGGTCCGACCAGCGGCCACGGTGATGATGGTGCGCGATGGCTCGACTGGCGTGGAGGTGGCGATGCTGCGGCGTAGCCTCACCGCCTCGTTCGTGGGCGGTGCCCATGTGTTTCCGGGTGGGGCGGTGGACCCTCATGACGGCAGCGACGCCATGGCCGAGCGCTGCCGGGGAGCCGATGACATGGCTTTGAGCCGCCTCCTCAGTGTTGGCGCCGGCGGGTTGGCCTTTTGGGTGGCGGCGGTACGCGAATCCTTCGAGGAGGCTGGACTTCTGGTGGCCCACGACGATGCAGGACGCCTCGTTGATCTCCGCCCGCCTGCAGTGGCGCAGCGGTTCGTGGTTCATCGTGGCGACGTACATTCAGGGCGACGGTTGTTTGCCGATGTGTTGACCGAGGAGGGGCTGTACCTCCGGCTTGACCAGATTTTCTCCTGGAGTCATTGGGTTACCCCCATAGGCTCTCCGCGACGCTTTGATACGAGGTTCTTCGTATGCGCGGCGCCGGACGGACAAGAGCCATTGCACGATGAGCGCGAAACCATCGCCAGCGTGTGGCTGAGCGCCGCCGATGCATTGCAACGATTCCGCGACGGGACCATCAATCTCATCACGCCCACCATCAAGAGCCTCGAGGCCATCGGTCATTTTCCGACGGTGGCCAGCCTGATTGACGCGGCCGCTCCGAGGGCCGTTCCGCTGGTGATCCCCGGCCATCCCTTTGGTGAACGATGATTCAGTGACGAGGAATTCGTCACCTCTCGCGGTTCGTTCAAGGCGCCACCGCCACACGCCGATGCTGAGGCCATGCTCGGGCCCAATTGGATCCCGCCCGCCGACAAGGACGGGATGGGTGATGACGTGAGTTGGCGCGATGACCCATCAGTACGCCAATGGCCCCGCCCCACGCCCGCCGCCCGGCTGCGGTTGGGCCCATCCGCCACAGGGGACCAGAACAGCGTCGTTGGTCTGTCGGATGACCACGTGGTGTTGGTGTTGGTCGATGGCACGCCCACACTGTTGCCGCTGTCACGAGCCCAAGCGCTGGCGATGGGCCATACCGTCCTCGATGCTGATGATGATGTCTTGGCGGCGGCAGGCGTCGTGGTGCGCGACGTGGAGCCGTGGCCGGAGATTCCTCCAATCACCGATGAACCGAACCCCGAGCCAGTGCCAGCCGAAGTGGAACTTTTCCACCGTGTCGACGAGGTGCCCGTAGCGCTGCCACAGAGAGGTCTCGACACTGCCGAGCACTGGGAGCCAGTCACGAAGGTCCGCTGGTGGGCCGATGAGCCACCGACACCGTTGACCCAAGCACCGGAACCAGCACAAGAGTCAGAACCCGCTCGTCCTACCTCGGTTGTTCCGGATGACGCTTCGCCGAGCGTGCGGTTGCTGGCCTCCGGTGTGGTGAAGCGTCTGAGAAGCCCCGACGGACCGCTCACCGTCCTCGATGGTCTGGATCTGGGCGTTCACGCTGGCGAGTGTGTGGTGGTCACCGGAACCGCCGGATCGGGAACTTCGACACTGCTCAATTGTCTGGCGGGACTCGACGATGTGGACGAGGGCGATGTGATCGTCGACGGGCAACGGTGGAGCGAAGAAAGCGACAGTGACCGGGCACGGCATCGTTGCGCCTCCATCGGCTTTGCGGGTCAGGAGAACGATCTGGTCGAACAATTCACGGCCGCCGAGAACGTGGAAGTCCCCTTGCTGTGTGCCGGTTGGCGGCGCCAGGAGGCACGAGCAGCGGCAATGGCGATGCTCGGTCGTTTTGACCTGGGCGACCATGCTGAATTTACTCCTGATCAGCTCTCCACCAGCAGCCGCCACTGCGTGGTGTTGGCTCGGGCGCTCGTGGGCGATCCGCTGATGGTGGTGCTCGATCAACCGACCGCTCACCTCGACGACACGCAGACTGAGCACTTGGTGTCGTGTCTCACCGACCTGCAGTGCCGCCAGTCGGCCATCCTCGTGGCCACCAGAGACAGTCGCATCACGGCGGTTGCCTCCCGGGTGTTCATATTGCAAGAGGGCCGCCTCCGCTCGCCCACGTCATGAGCGTTCCCGGCCCATCCGATGCGACCGAGCCGGTCTCGTTCTTTCACAGCCTGCTGATTCTCTTGGTGGGTGACCTGGCCGTGCTGTTGGTGTTTCTGGGCCTCGTGACCCGGGGCCGCTGGACCGGCGGACTCATGCTGCTCATTGGTTCCGCCGTGCCGTTTTTGGCCGTGGCGTTACTGCGTCCGCACCTATGTCGGTTTGCCGTCCGTGGGTTCCGTGGAGTTCGCGGAGTCCGCGGTGTCCGCGGTGTTTCTTTGGACTCCACCGCAATGGGGTTGACTACAGGCATCGGCGCCGCCATCGTGGCACTTGGCTTGACGTTTGGTTCGGTAGGAACGGCGGGGGTCGACACTCGGGTGCGGGCGCAACTCGGCCCCATCGACGAGTTGGTCGAAGTCCCGCCCTCGGTGTCGTTCACCTCGGCGGGCAACGCAGTGATGGAGGCGTTGTCGAAGTCCGATTTGCGTCTCCTCATCGACGCTGACCCGCTCACCATTGCTCGCACATCGGGGACATTGACGCGCCCCGCCACCGATGCTGTGGCGGTGCAACTCTTGGAACTCGATACGGAACGGGCCATGCACTTTGGAGGCGTTCGCTCTGACACCGGCTTCGGCGGCGCGACCATTGCGCCCGGCCACGCCGTGATCACCCGTGACCTGGCCGCCGTGATGAAGTTTCGGACCGGATCAGTGCTTCCCTCGCCGTTCGGATTCATCGTCGATGGTGTCGTCAAGCGCGTGGGCATTGCTGGCTTGGGCACACCGGACGGCGCCATCGTCCCCAACATCATCGTGGGGCCGGGCACGTTGAACCGGTTGGTGGCCAGTGGTTGGACGGCCCCGGTGGATACGGGCTTTGCACTGTCGAATGCTGGTGGGGTGGTTGATTCACGGGCCCTCAGCGCTCGGCTCACCGAGGGTGTGCGTCAGTCGCTGGCTGCTACCGATGCCCAAGGTGGCACCGAGTTGGTGTTCGGTGACGAACCGGTGGCTACAGGACTGGACCGAGTGGTGGTGCAACCGGTGAAGGCCATGCTCTACCGCGCCGAGTCCGCTCGGGTGAATCGCGTGGCGGCGAACCTCCGCCTGGAGTCGTGGTTGGCAGTCCTCACCGGTGGGTCGCTGGTGTCCTTGACGGTGGCCCTTTCGGTGGCCGTTCGCCGGAAAGAGGCAGGCACACTACGCACCGCAGGGCTCAGTGGATCGGCCGGTGCCGCCGTCATTTCGATGTCCATCTGGCTCGATGGTTTGCTGGCGTTGGTAGCTGGTGCCGTAATGGGGGCCGTGCTTGGATGGGTCATTGGTCCGGCGACAATCACCCATGTGTTCAGCGCGCTTACGTTCTCGATCGGAGCGATGGGTGTGGTGACCACCTTGGTGGGCGGGGCGCTCACCATGGTGTGGTCTCATACTCCCGTCCTTGGACACCGAAGGATCCCGGTGCTGATGGGAGCAGCGGCGCTGGTGTTGGCGATCATGGCGTGGCGGACCCACGATTCGGCGATCCTGTTGGTGGCTGTGACGACAGCCGTGGTGGCCATATCGTGGCTGTTCTCCCGACGTTCGGTGATGGCTGCATTGGTACCGCTGGGATGGGCGAGCGCTGGGGCT
Source organism: Acidimicrobiales bacterium (assembly GCA_025358985.1). Classification (GTDB taxonomy): domain Bacteria; phylum Actinomycetota; class Acidimicrobiia; order Acidimicrobiales; family JANYDT01; genus JANYHQ01. The sequence goes on along the minus strand of JANYHQ010000214.1, from coordinate 1,275 downwards.
TTTGGCCCCTTTGCGTCGTCGGTACCGGTGGGCGTGATTGGTTTAGCGGTATCCCTGGCCGGCACCGTCGTGGCCGTGTTGTCAGTCGCTGACGCGTGGGGTGCTCGTTGGGCGAGTGCGGGACTCATGACTCGACTGAGCTTCGGTCCGTTCGAAAAGGCCGACATAGGCGCAGTTGGCTTGATGGTGGCCGTGATTGTGGTGGTGGCCGGAGGCACCAGCGGCGCACTGGTGCGGGCTCGATCGCCGTTGTCCTTGGGCAACTCACGCACCATCACCGTCGAGTCGCCCGACAACTCCATAGGTGTACATGACATATCGGATGTTCTGAAGGACAACGTGGCCGTTGCCGAACTTGGTGTGCTGCCTGTGGACCTTGGTCCGCCATTCACGGGAGTCACCCTGATCGGCGCAACACCGGATTGGATTTCCCAGGCACCGATGCTGATGTCCGGAAAGCCGTGGGTGGATGTGCTGTCGAATCCTGGGAGCGCCGTGGTCTCGTCGGACCTGTTGGCCTCTCCTGAACTCACCGGCAAGAAGGTCGGTGACATCGTGACACTGCGCGATCGCACCACTGGCCGTCTGCTCCCCGTCGTGATGGCCGGCGTAGTGGATGGATCGGTGGCTGCTTCCACCGTATGGACGAACAGGGCCACGCTCACCGACCTCGCGGCAGGCGGTCGGGTGCCGGTCCGGTTCGTGTTGCAACCACCCCACACCAAGCAAGTGGCGGTAGCCATACGACAGGCCTTGGGGGGCCGATCCGTCGTGGTGACGACCGCCGCGGAGGCAGCAGGTGCGGCGCGCTGGTCAACTGCCCGACACATCCACGATGCAGGGGGCCACATCGTTGGCGGGATGTGGATACTGGGTACGCTGGGGGTGGCCGTCACGGCCTTGCGTAGGGCGTGGAGGCGGATGGAAGAACTGCAGTCCTTGCGCTCAGTTGGCGCCCACCGGGCGATGGTGGGCGCCGTACGTAGGGAGCTGCTTGGCTTGACCGGCACGGGTGTGGTGTGTGGCTTTTTGCTGGGCGGCATCCACGCGCAGCTGGTGACCAAGGCGGCGGGGGCCCAGTGGGGCACTTGGCAACGGGCGTTGGGCGACGTCGTGAGCGGGTCGGCCCTGATAGTGCTGACCGCCGCCGTTGTGGTGATGTGGACCACACGAGGGGCCCGACAACGGGGTGGGACTAGGCCCGCGCGCCGGACTCTGCGGCCGTGACATTGGGGCTGTGCGCCGCCGCTGCGCTTCGGTGCTCGCCCGGCCTAC
>JANYHQ010000106.1 GCA_025358985.1 Acidimicrobiales bacterium | reverse complement strand
CATGTTCGACGATATGAGGACCTGCGTCAGTCATTCCCCCGCAGCGTGGTGGCTCCGGGACTGGGATTCGACAAGGAGAGCTACTTCCGGGCCGACCTCGACGACATCTCGGTCCCCGTGGTCAACCTGGATCCGCTACCGCCCGCCCCTCCCCCGGTGATCACACCATGACGTTGCGTCGCATCTTCGGTACTTTGATTATCAGCGTACCTATTGTATTGATGACGTCTACGACGCCATCTAGAGCGCAAACCAACCGTGGTTTGGCCGGCTACACCATCACGAGTTATCGCAGCGACATCACGGTACGCCGCGATGCCACTATCGGCGTCACCGAGGCCATCGGAGTGGACTTCACGTCCGCCCGTCATGGCATCTTCCGCAATATCGTTTGGCGACAGCCTTTGGCTACTGACGATAAGCGCGCTGACCGTTACGATCGGCGCTATGACCTATACAACGTCAACGTCACCTCCCCCGATGCACCGGCGGCCGTGAAACAGGGTCGCGAGGGTCCCTTCGAGGTGCTGCGTATCGGTGCGGCCGATCGCGTCATCACCGGGCCTGCCAACTACCGCATCGGCTTTGATGTGAAGGGGGCATTGAATCCTGCCACTGAGGCGGTCACGTTGGTGTGGAACGCCATCCCCGCCGACTTCGACGTCACCAAGGGCGGGCCCGAAGTGCATGTGACGCTCCCCGGTGAAGTGCTTTCCCTGGCCTGTACCGCTGGGCTGCCGGGGGCCAGCACACCGTGTGACAGTGCCGAGCGAGAAGGCACCAATGGGGCAGTGTTCCGCCACCACAGTCTGGCAGCCAGCGAGGGGCTCACCATCACGGTGGGGATGCCCGCCGCGGCATTCACCACTGCACCGCAGGTGCTGCTGAAGGAAAAGTTCTCCCTCACCCGACGTCTCGGCACCGATCAGCCGGGGGTACTGGTGGGTTCGGGTGGACTGTTGGCCGTGCTGTTGGCGGCCGTCGCCAAGCTGTCTCGACGGGGGCGCGACGCCGCGTTTGTAGGTGGGTCCATGGACGCCTCGCAGAACGATGGAGGCACCGCCGCCACTGCCACCGGGTACGCCAAGATCGCCGTTGGACCACCGGAATACCGACCGCCCGAGGGGCTCACCCCGGCCGAGCTGAGTTTCCTCATCACCGAAGCCACCAGCACCCAGCAAGTCACCGCCACCATCGTGGACCTCGCCGTACGAGGGCATCTCCGTATCGAAGAACTAGGAGAAGGACGCACCAAGGACTGGCGATTTCATGGCACTCCTGATGTGGCTGCCGGCAAGGGCGACAAATTGGCCCCATACGAAACCACCATCATCGCTGCACTGTTTCTGAGTGGTGGTGACCAGAGCGATTTGTCGGACCTCAAGGACCAGTTCCATACCGCCAACTCTGCGGCTCAACACCAGATCGAAGACCAGGCCGTGAACGCCCACTGGTATGACCGCAAGCCGTCATACACCCGGGCCATGTGGGCGGCTGCGGCAGTGGCAACCATTCTCATTGGCGGGCTGCTCACGGCCGTAGCCGTAGGTGCCAGCCATATGGCGTTGTTGGCCGCCCCCATAGTGGTGGCAGGCATTGCGCTGTTGGCCGCATCTCGGGGCATGCCAGCGCGGACCAGCAAGGGATCGGCTCTCACCAGCCGGGCGTTGGGGTTCAAGCGGTTCTTGGAGGTGGCCGACGCCGATATGCTGCGCGCCGCCGAGAAGGAGGGTTCGTTGGAACGCCATCTGGCCTATGCGTCGGTGTTCGGCATTGCCGAGCAGTGGACCAAGCGCCTGGCCCTACTCGGTGCTGCTGGCGCAGTGGGGGGCATCGGATCTTCGGTGATGTACCCCTGGTGGATCGGGTCCGGGGGACGGGGTTTCAACAGCGACGACTTCGGCCGTTCACTGTCCGACTTCACCCGCAGCGCCGCCGCCGTGTTTCCCTCCTCCCCCAGCAGCTCCGGCACGGGTGGGGGCGGCGGTGGCGGCTCAGTGGGCAGCGGCGGCGGCGGCGGCGGGGGCGGCAGCTGGTGATCTCCCCCATCTGCGTCGCTCTTGTGGGTCGAAAGGGTAGAAAGTCCCGCTGAGCGAGTACTTCTACCCTCTCGAACCTTCAGGAAGTCGGGTCAGCGGCGGCGGATGCCAAGGGTTACTGGTACCGGGGCTGCGGCTTCCGCCGCTTCGGCTCCTTGGCGAGCGTGGTAGCTGGACCTCGTGAGTGGTGACGACTCCACATGGGCAAAGCCCAATGCATCACCATATGCGCGCAGATGATCAAACTCAGCCGGGGTCACCCATCTGTCCACCGGTAGGTGGCGCTCGGTAGGGCGCAGGTACTGGCCGATGGTGATGATGTCAACCCCCACGGCCCGCAGGTCCACCAGGGTGAGTTCCAACTCCTCGATGGTTTCACCCATGCCCGCGATGAGCCCCGACTTGGTGGTGAGCCCCGCAGCCTTGGCCCTTCCCAACACCGAAAGACTGCGCGCATATGATGCACTGGGGCGAACGGCGCGCTGCAGCCGCAGCACCGTTTCGGTGTTGTGATTGAACACATCCGGCCGGGCGTCGAACAGAATCTGTAGCGAGGCGGGGTCGCCCTGATGATCACTCACCAGTACCTCTACCCGGGTACCGGGAGTGCGATCGCGCACCGCCCTGATGGTGTCAGCTACGTGCTGGGCCCCACCGTCGGCCAAATCATCACGGGCCACCATGGTGATCACCGCATGCTTCAGGGCCAGCTTCTCCACCGCCTCGGCCACCTTACGCGGCTCATCGGCATCGGGCGCCAGCGGCTTACGCGTATCCACCAGACAGAATCCGCATGCGCGCGTACAACGCTCGCCGAGCACCATGAACGTGGCAGTGCCATCGTTCCAACAGTCGAAGATGTTGGGACAACCCGCTTCCTCGCACACTGTGACGAGATCGAGGCTACGTAAGGTCTGCTTCAGGCGGCGGTACTCGGGACCCATGTCGGCCTTGACCACCATCCAGTCCGGCTTGCGCTCACGCACCGCAACCGCAGTGGTGGAATCAACCCCGGCCTCAGCCAAACGTCCCAACAACCGCACCGACTCACGCCCCCGTGACGGTTTCCCCGGGTGCTCGCCCCCAGGAAGCGACGCCTCCCGGGTGAACACGGCCAAGTCGGTGGGCACCACCCGCCAGGCCAGGTCAGCACGGGTGGACCCCAGCGAACCCCACTGTGCCACCGCCCTGGTCGCCACCGCATCGGCCACTTGAGCCATAGTCACAGTGATGCCTTCGGCCTCCAAGGAGGTGACGGTGGCATCGGCAATGCCACAGGCCACGATGCCAGCGAACCCTTCATCCACCTGACGGGTGACGTTGAGCGCGAATCCGTGGAGCGAGCGACGTCGGTTGAGCTTCACCCCAATGGCGGCGATCTTGCGCGGCGAGGGCCCGTCGGCATCCAGCCACACCCCTGCTTGACGGTGACGCCGGGTGGCGCCCGGCAACCCCAGATCAGCCAACGCATCGATGATGACCTGCTCGATGCCACATACATAGGCGGCAGTGTCGGCCATCCCGCCATGGCCGCTACCCCGGGTGGCAACGCTGATGATGGGATAGCCCACCAACTGGCCGGGCCCGTGGTACGTGAAGTCTCCACCCCGATC
>JANYHQ010000157.1 GCA_025358985.1 Acidimicrobiales bacterium | reverse complement strand
TGCGCTCGGTGCGCGGGCCGGGGCCCTGGCTCTCCTTGTCGTCCTCGCCGGGCTGCCAGCAATCACATCAATGGGTGTCTCCGTTGCCTTGGTCGTCCTCGTTTCGATGATCGCAGCAATCACACTGCTCCCAGGACTGCTCGGGCTCGCCGGAACGAGAATCGACAAGCTCTCCATTCACCGCAAAACCCACGTCGCCAAGCCGGCGAACCGGACGTTCTCCGGACGCTGGGCCAATCATGTGGGCAGCCACCCGGTGCGCTACGCCGTACTGAGCTTCATGGCGCTGTTGACCATCGCCGCTCCCGTGCTCAGCATGCGAATCGGCACACCCGACGACGGAAACGCATCCACGAAGACGACGCAACGCAAAGGTTTCGACTTGCTCGCCGACGGCTTCGGAAGTGGCTTCAACGGACCAATTGTAGTTGTCATCCAGGTTCCTAAGCGCGCTGATCAGGTCGCACTCAGCAAGGTCCACAATGCTCTACAGGCGGACCGTGGAGTTGCCGCCGTCACGGCGCCTGTGTTCAACGCAGCTGGTGACACTGCGATGTTTACTGCCAATCCAACCACGGCACCGCAAGACGCAGACACCGATGCGCTCGTCCGACACCTGCGCTCCGACATCCTCCCCCAGGCCGTTCAAGGCACCAGCGCCAAGGCGCTCTTGACTGGACAAGCGATGATCACCGACCTCACCGAGCGCATCACCACCCGCCTGCCAATCTTCATCGCCGCCATCGTCGCGATGTCGTTCCTTCTCCTCATGATTGTCTTCCGCTCCGTCCTCGTCCCACTGAAGGCCGCGCTGATGAACCTGCTCTCCATCGCCGCCGCCTACGGCGTGATCGTCGCCGTGTTCCAATGGGGCTGGGGAAACGAACTCATCGGATTGCAACACACCATGCCAATCAACCCATTTGCGCCATTAATGATGTTCGCCATCCTCTTCGGCCTCTCCATGGACTACGAAGTCTTTCTCCTATCCCGAATCCGTGAGGAATACCTCGCCACCGGCGACAGCCACCAGTCCGTAGTGACCGGACTCTCAAACACCGCCCGGGTCATCACCTCAGCGGCACTCATCATGATGAGCGTGTTCGGCGCCTTCGTGCTCGGTGACGATCCCACCGGCAAGCTGTTCGGTGTCGGCCTGGCCGTTGCAGTGTTCCTCGATGCCACACTGGTACGTATGATCCTCGTTCCGGCGACGATGAGCCTGGTCGGTCGTGCCAACTGGTGGCTGCCCGCATGGCTTGACCGAATCCTTCCTCACCTCGATCTCGAAGGCGGACAAATCAACGCTGAAGATACCGACATGGATTCCACCCGCGAACTCACCGCAGCATGACCAATCCGATGATCCACACACGAAACGAGAGTCGGACTCGCCCCTTTGCGGCCTTCGGGTATTTACATCGCCGGCCTCAAACCGCATCCACGTCGGACGTTGCTGATTGCACTGGCGGGATTCGCCTCCGCGTGTCTGGCGTTGTCCATCACCCCGGGGTTTTGGCCGTTTGTAACCATGAGTGTGGTGTTGGGGTTCGCGTCAGCATCATTTCAGTCGGTGAACGCCGTGGTACTGCAACAGGCCACCGAAGCGTCGATGCAAGGTCGAGTGATGGCGCTTCATCAGATGGCCCTCTTCGGAAGTACCCCCATCGGTGCGCTGCTCATGGGCTGGGTCATACAGCACTCCCCACCACGCGTACCGTTTGCACTGGGCGGACTCTCTGCGCTGCTGTGCGCTGGAGGGGTGGTCGGGTGGCGGCGTCGGACAACTGCGGCGTTGGCGTAGAGCACCGACCGACCGGTGGCGACCGCTAGCCGTTCAGACAGGCAAACTCTTGCCCGGCCGCAGTGATTCGGTCTCTCGTGTCTTGGAAGAGTTGCCGCTGTTGATCATCTGCTCCGTCTTTGGTCAAGTCGATCGACTTCAACTCTTTGGCCTTTTGGGCGAGGTCAGAGATCAAAGCGGCGTCGCTGGCGTCTTCGGCGCTCATCGAAAAGAAATCCTCGCGCGCAGCGGTGAGCTTCTCGGAAAGTTTCACTATCGCAGCGGCCCTCTTGTCGGCGCTCAAGTCTTGCGATGGCGAATCAGCTGACGAGAGCGTTTTCCGTTCACGGCAGACCCGGGCTACCCCGGCAAGGACGTCAGCATGGCTCTTTTTGCCCCCATCGGAGTCCGAACACGAAGTGATCATGAGTAATGCTGTGATTCCGACTATTGCTGGTCGCATATATCTTCAAGTTACTCCGCAGTGACTTCCCTGCTTGCGGAGCGGTGACTCGTGCTGCGAAGCAAGTACACAAACACCACCAGTAACGTCCTCCCGTGTCCACCGCAACAGGGGCAGCTCAATGGCTGCACCGTAACAACCGATTGGAGTGGAGATGGTCAACCTGATCTATGCGGCGATCGCCTCGCTTGATGGGTACGTCGAGGACGAGGAGGGAAGGTTCGACTGGGCGGCGCCGGATGACGAGGTGCATGCGTTCGTCAATGATCTCGAGCGGCCGATCGGCACTTACTTATACGGGCGCCGGATGTACGAGACGATGGTGTTTTGGGAGACCGTGCGCACCGAGGCCGATGAGCCGGCCGTGTTCTGGGATTACGCCGAGATCTGGCGAACGGCTGAGAAGATCGTGTACTCCCGGACGCTTCAGACGGTATCCAGCGCAAGGACGCGGATCGAGCGCGAGTTCGATCGAGACGCCGTCCAACGGCTCAAGCAGTCCTCGGGGGCCGACATCGCAGCGGGGGTGCGGAGCTTGCTGCCCACGCAATCGGCGCGGGGCTAGTCGACGAGTGCCATCTGTTCCTGTGCCCGATCGTGGTGGGAGGCGGCAAGCGCGCCCTGCCACACAACGTCCGCGCGCAACTCGAACTTCTCGATGAGCGACGGTTCCGAAACGGCGTCGTTCACCTCCATTACCGCGTCAGCGTATGACCGAGCTCGCAACCCGAAGCCAGGCCAAAAACCTGCTCTAGCGATCGCGCCAGAAACCGCCTGGCTGGTCGCGGCGACCCGCTCCGCGCCGCAAGGACGCTTGAGGACCGACGCTCGGGGAATGGCCCGCCCCAACCGAACCGTCCGTGTCCCGGGCCTCCTGACAGCGGTGTTACTTGTCGGGCTGAGAGGATTTGAACCTCCAGCCTCTTGACCCTCAGCTTTCTCGTAGGTGTACATACGAATTTGCGTTACATCACCCGGGCTCGGCTACTCAGTCGCCGTCGGGTGGCCGACCGTCGCATCCGTTAGCCAGACGATCCGGCGATCGTCATCGATGCAATACCAAAGCCGTCCACCGGCGGTCACCTCGTCCTGCCACTGTTCCATCGTTTGACCGTTTACATCGCGGGTAGCGAGGTCGCCACGAAGAGGATGTCGCCGTTCCGACCCGGGTCGCGGATCGACGGTCAACCGCTCCCAAGCAACAAGCGCGTTCGCCGGGCAGCCGAGCTGACCTGCTCCCAAACCGTCGACTGCGTTGCTGGTGCCGTACCGAAGATCCCAAC
>JANYHQ010000140.1 GCA_025358985.1 Acidimicrobiales bacterium | reverse complement strand
ATGCGGCCTTACGGACAATGACGCAGACCACCCAGAAAGCAGCCATGCCATGTGTGTAGGAGTACCGGCCCAAGTAGTGGAGCTGCTGCCAGGGCGTACCCGTCAAGCAGTAGTGGAGGTCAGCGGAGTTCGCCGTAACGTGGACATATCGCTCATCGTGGACGAAGACGGCGTGGGCCTGGCGGTGGGCGAGTGGGTGTTGCTGCATGTGGGCTTTGCCATGAGCGTCATTGATGAAGAAGACGCCCGGCGGACCATGGAGCTCCTCATCCTCCTCGGTGGCGAAAACGAAGATTTTGCTGACGATTTCGCACTCTTCAGCGCGCCTCTACCCAACTGAAACCACGCCAATGACACTGACGCCGCCCGATGATGACTACAACGAGCAAGCCGATTCGCTGGCGGGCGCCGCTCACGTGGTAGCCGCACGGATACATGCGGGCGCTACGTTGTGGTGCATTGCCCCAGGGCTTGATGACCATGCTCGTCACCTTGCGGTGGAGTTCGTCCATCCCGCATCCGTAGGGGCACGTGCAGTGAGCGCAGTGGCATTGCTCACACTCCCCCACGATGATCTCATCGACTCCGCTCGATACAGTGCCCGAGCAGGCGACGTCATCGTATCCATGGGTGATGCCGACACCCAGTTCGTGTCGGAATTGGGTGAACGCAGCCAAGCATGGGGCGTCACCCACCTACACATCGGCTGGTCGGCCCAACCGCGCCCATTCACCGCCACTCGCTTTGTGCGGATCGGCGAAGACAGTCGCGCCGAACGACTTCTTACGCGCGCTTATCACTTGCTCTGGGAGTTGACGTTCATCTGTCTCCGTCAACCGCAATCCCCGGTGGCCTCCTCTGAGACCGAGTCGTGTGCGGTATGCGCCGATGAGGCCACCATTGGTGAGGTGGAACAGCTGTTGGACGGAGACAGTGCGCGGGTGCGGACCGCGTTCGGGCCGTCTCGGGTGGATGTGAGTCTGGTGCCGCCGCTGAAGCGCCACGACCTGCTCCTCATGCATGCCGGTAGCGCTCTGCGGGTGCTGGCCCCGGCTAAGAGCATCTTATGAGCTCGTTTCTCTACCCGTCGTTGACACCGCAGCAGATCGCAGGAGATCACGACACCAGCGAGTTCGAAGCGGAGCTTCTCCTCGAGTTAGCCAACACGGTACGTGGCACGTGGTCTGATGCCGTGGCGTTTGACTGTCGGTCGGTTACGGCCAACCGTGAAGCGTTAAACCAGGCGGCGGCCCTCGTGGTGGCCTGCGCAACGTCCGGGGGCCGAGTCCTGGTGATGGGCAACGGGGGCAGCGCCTGCGATGCCGAACGGTTGGTGCGGCTTCTACAGCCAGCGGTCCCGGCACGAACGCTGCTCGATCCGGCCGTGTTCTCCGCCATTGCCAACGACGTTGGCGCAGCACGCGTGTTCTCGCGCCAAGTGGAGACGTTTGCGTCAAGCCGTGACGTGGTGGTGGTGTTCACCACCAGCGGCACGTCGGCCAACGTGATCGAGGCGGTGGGGGCGGGCAAAAGGGCGGGGGCATCCACCATTGCCTTCGCCGGGTACAGGGGCGCCACCCTCGCCACCCACGCGGATGTGGACGTGTGTATCAGCGTGGATTCAACCAGCGTCCATCGCATCCAGGAGGCCCAGGGTGTGCTGTGCGACGCCTTCGTGGCCCTGGTTCAGGCGGGCCTCACATGAAATTTGTGGATGAGTATCGCGACCCCGCCATGGCCAAGCTGCTCCTTGCCGAGATCGAGCGCTTGGCGGGCGACGAGCAACTCAAGTTCATGGAGGTATGCGGCGGGCATACCCATGCCATCTACCGCCACGGAATCGAGCAGATCCTGCCGCCCGGCATCGAGCTGGTACACGGCCCCGGCTGCCCGGTATGCGTCATCCCCATGGGCCGTATCGACGATGCCATCGCCGTGGCCAACACCAATGGCGTCATCCTCACCACGTTCGGCGACATGATGCGCGTTCCTGGCAGCACTTCCACACTCCTCGAAGCCAAAGCCCGTGGCGCCGACGTACGCATGGTGTATTCCCCCCTCGACGCGTTGGAATTGGCAGTACGCAACCCGGACCGTCAAGTGGTGTTTCTCGCCGTGGGCTTCGAAACCACGGCGCCGTCCACGGCGGTGACGGTGCGCCAAGCCAAAGCCGTGGGCGTGCAGAACTTTTCGGTGTTCTGTAACCATGTCACCATCGTGCCGCCGCTGCAGGCCATCCTCGACAGCCCCGGCCTTGAACTACACGGCTTCCTCGGCCCCGGACATGTGTGCACCGTGGTGGGCGTGGAGCCGTTCCGGTTCCTCAGTGAGCGTTACGCCAAGCCAATCGTGGTCACCGGTTTCGAGCCGCTCGACATTCTGCAGGGCATCTCGATGTTGTTGACACAGCGCCGCCAGGGTCGCTGCCAGGTGGAGAACCAATACAGCCGGGCGGTACCGAGCGAGGGCAATCCGCGTGCATTGGCAGCCATCGAGGAAGTGTTCCAGCTGCGGCCCCATTTCGAATGGCGGGGTCTCGGCTTCATTGCGCACTCTGGCTTGAGGCTCAATGAAGCGCATTCCCAATTCGACGCGGAACGCCGCTTCGAAGTCCCCGGAGTACGTATTGCCGATCCAAAAGCGTGTCAATGTGGCGAAGTGCTCAAAGGTGCCATACGGCCGTGGGAGTGCAAAGTGTTCGGAACTGCTTGTACGCCGCAGACGCCCATCGGCACCTGCATGGTGTCCTCCGAGGGAGCGTGCGCCGCGTACTACAACTACGGAAGACTGTCGCAGCGCCGCACCATTCCTGTGCGTGCTGGTTAACGTGACCGATCCCGCGTCTGACCCCGGTGCCCGCCGTAGGCGCATGCGTTTCACTGATGAAGTTGTCACCATGGCCCACGGAGCCGGTGGATCAGCCAGCGAAGCACTGCTGGCCGCCGTATTCCGGCCGGCATTCGGTGATGCCGAGTTGGCCTGCGCCGACGATGGGGCCGTGCTGATGTTGGACGCGGGAGTGACGTCGCTCGTGATGACCACCGACTCGTTTGTAGTGAAGCCACGTCGGTTTTCAGGCGGTTCCATAGGCACACTGGCAATATGCGGCACTATCAACGACCTTGCCGTGATGGGAGCCGTACCGCGATGGCTGGCCGTGGGATTTGTTCTCGAGGAGGGCTTGGACATCAACGAACTCCGCCACATCGTGCGCGACATGGCCGACGCCGCCGATGGTGCCGGCGTGCGGATCGTGGCGGGAGATACCAAGGTGGTGGAGCGCGGTGCGGC
>JANYHQ010000132.1 GCA_025358985.1 Acidimicrobiales bacterium | reverse complement strand
TCGGCGAATCGTTACGTGTCGAATTGGCCGGCGGCTGTGGCGGATTGCGCGCGACTGTGGCGTGTAGTTGGCGGGAGAACGCCACAGTTGCGCGCTAGGCGCCACACCTGGGGGTGGGTCGGCGGATTAGCCGGGCGTGGGTCGGTGGATGGGTTGTGCCACGTGACGATTCGCTCATGGGGGAAAACCCGTACGCTGGGCCTTGTGGACCCCGCCCGTCGATACCTCGTACACACCTACGGGTGTCAGATGAACGAGCACGACTCTGAGCGCATCGCCGGGCTCCTGGAGGCCGATGGATATGTGCCAGCACTGTCCGAAGACGACGCCGACGTCATCGTGTTCAACACCTGCACCATACGGGAGAATGCCGACAATCGTCTCTTCGGAAATCTGGGCTACGTGAAGCAGTTGAAGGACCGTCGCCCGCATGTCCAGGTCATGGTGGGCGGATGCCAGGCCCAAAAAGACCGGGGGTACATCCAGCAGCGTGCCCCCCATGTTGATGTGGTTTTCGGTACCCACAACGTGCATCGTGCCGCCGAATTGTTGCGTGAACAGCGGGCCCTCAACGCCCCCATGATGGAGATCTTGGACGAGGCAGAGGCCTACCCGTCCGAATTGCCCGTGCGTCGCGATTCGGAATGGGCAGCGTGGGTCACCATCCAAATCGGCTGCGACAATTCGTGCGCCTTTTGCATCGTGCCCTCGGTGCGCGGTGAAGAGAGCAGTCGTCCATTCCGTGATCTCGTCCACGAGGTGGAGACCATTGCCCGGACCGGCACCGTGGAGGTCACACTGCTGGGCCAAAACGTGAACTCCTACGGCCGAGATCTCACCACCGAATGGCGTTCACAGTTCGGTACTGACTACGCATTGCAGCACTGCGGACCGGTGTGGAACAACGATGGGCGCGGTGCCCGGGCCCGGCCCCTGTTTGGTGATCTCTTGCGCGCCGTTGCAGCAGTGGAGGGCATCAGGCGGGTCCGCTACACGTCTCCGCACCCGAAAGATCTTCGACCAGAGACCATCGAGGCCATGGCCACCACCCCAGAGGTGATGCCGCATCTTCATCTGCCACTGCAGTCGGGTAGCGACCGTGTACTCAGCGTGATGCGACGTGGCTACACGGCCGAGCGCTACCTCGAACGTTTGACGGCGGCGCGCGCTGGCATCGATGATCTAAGTGTCACCACCGACATCATCGTGGGATTTCCCGGCGAAACTGATGCTGATTTCGAGCACACGCTGCAGGTGGCGGCCGAGGCGCAATTCGACAGTGCATATACGTTCGTGTTTTCGCCTCGTCCCGGCACTGCGGCCGCACTCATGGTGGACGAGTTTGTGCCCGACGATGTGGTGGCGGATCGATTCGAGCGTCTCAAGGTGGTGGTGGAACGCAGCGCCGTACTCAAGCATGCGGCCCGCATCGGTCGGATAGAAGAGGTACTGGTGCAGGGCCCGTCGAAGAAGGATCCCACCATCACCAGCGCTCGCACACGCCAACACAAGTTGGTGCATTTCGCTGGACCGGACGGTGTGGCCTTACACGAGGGAACGTTCTGTGATGTGCGTATTACCAGTGCGGCCGCCCATTTCTTACGCGGAGAATTGTTGGAAGTTACGGCCCGACACCGCCATCGGGTACGCATCCCGGTGAGCGCCTCATGATTCACCACCTCGCAGAGCCTGGAGCATGGGCGGTCACCACCCCTCAGCGCGCGTATGAAGCTGCGTCGTTGGCCACCGAGGGTTTCATCCATCTGTCCACCCCGGCACAGCTATCCGCCACGTTTGGGCGGTTCTATGCTGGTCGCACCGATCTCGTACTTCTTGATGTGGACGACACCCATTCAGCATTGGTTGATTTGCTGCGGTGGGAGGAAATCCCGAGTGGTGAAGTGTTTCCCCATATGTATGGCCCGCTGCCCGTCGAGGCTGTGACGCGGGTGCGGCCGCACTGGCGGCCCCACATCGACGACGCGTGAGAGCGCTGGTCCAACGCGTTGCTCGGGCCAGTGTCACGGTGGAAGGCGAGGTGGTGGGAGCCATGGGTCCGGGGCTATGTGTGCTGATAGGGGTGACGCATACCGACACGGTGGACACTGCAGTGAAGCTTGCTTCCAAGCTTTGGCATTTGCGGTTGATGGCTGATGCCGATGGGGTTATGAACCTGTCTGTGGCCGACACCACGAAAGCGATACTCATAGTGAGTCAGTTCACCTTGTACGGCGATACGTCTGGCGGGCGGCGCCCATCCTGGACAGCGGCGGCCCCGCCCGAGCATGCCGAGCCCATAGTCAGCGCGCTTATCGATGCACTTCGCGAGTTGGGTGCCACGGTTGCCACGGGGAGGTTCCGTACCGAGATGGCGGTGGAATTGGTGAATGACGGTCCCGCCACGGTGATGCTGGAGGTGTAAGTAGTGCACAGGTGACTCGGGCAGCAAGTCAGCTCCAGATGACAGAAATTGGTACTGCCCAGAGGTTGGCGCCGAACGGGACGATCTCAGTTCCGGCATACAGCACTACGCCTCCTGCAAATTTGCCGCCGAGCTTGGACCAGTGTGCGGGCAGGAATGCCAGTGTCGTTGGACAGAGATGCCACATTGATCTCGTTGCTGGTTCGGGCGGCGCACAATTCCAACAGCACCGGGAGTTCGTGCAACCTCTCGATGACTGCTACATCGTCGGCCAAGCGCTCCACCACGGTAGTGACGTAGTTGGTGAACCACCGAGATCGTCGTATACCGCTGCGCTCCAGAGCTTCTGGGAATCCCCCGTCAGCAATGAAATCGAGATACCGAGCTCGGCCTGTGAGAGCCGGTGTTGCACCGGCCATGGTGCCGGCGAACAGCCGATCGACGAAGGTCGGGCGGCATCCCACTCGCTCGGCGACCGAAAGCGGCCAGAGGTCGATGATTTCGACTCGCCCGGCCAGGGTCTCCGAAAGTCGGGGAGTCGTCAGGAGCCGAGTCGATCCGGTGAGCAAGAAGCGGCCAGCGCGCCGATCCCGATCGACGGATTCTTTGATTG
>JANYHQ010000116.1 GCA_025358985.1 Acidimicrobiales bacterium | reverse complement strand
TTGGTGACCAACTCCAGCCAACTGGGGTACGTGGCGAGATCAGCCACCACACCAAACAGCCGCTCCGAGTCAGCGTCGATGTCGGCCGCAATGGTGTGCTTCACCCACTCAGTGTGCCAGCCCGCCACCCGTAGGCGGTGTTGCACCCGTAGGGTCGCGGTTGTGCAGGCATCCACGTTCCGGCTCGACCATGACATCGACCCCATCGCCTTCGGCGCCCGGTCCGGGTTGTTGTGGACGCATGGTGGCTTCACGCTGGCAGGTATGGGTGAGGTGGCCCGTATCGATCCTCGGGGTGCTGCCCAGGTGCAGTTGGCAGAGTTGGCGGGGCGCGACGAGGTCCTCATCGCCGGTACCGGTCCGGTGGCCTTCGGGGCGCTCCCGTTCGACACCACGGCGGCGGCCACCCTGGTGGTCCCTGAGATCGTGGTGGGTCGCAATATTGATGGGCGGAGATGGATCACCGTTGTCGGCGACGGTCCGGTAGACATCGCTGCCGCGGTGGATCGGGTGCAGGCGGTGGCGCAACGGCCCGTGCCGTCGGGGCCGCAACCCACCCGCTATGACATGATAAGCGCGCTTACTCCGGAGCAGTGGCGTGATGACGTACTCACCGTGGGTCGCAACCGGGTACGCGCAGGGGAGTTACGCAAGGTGGTGTTGGCCCGCCGGGTTGATGTGCGTACAGATCACCCGGTGGACACCGCCATCGTGGTGGAACGCCTGCGCCAGACGTTCGGCTCGGCCATCGTGTTCAGCGTCGATGGTTTCGTCGGCGCCTCACCGGAGCTGTTGGTGTCGCGCCTGGGTGACGTGGTGCGGGCCCATCCACTGGCCGGTACCGCCGCCCGATCTTCAGAGCCGGCGGCAGATGCGCGGTTGGCGGCGGCGTTGGTGGCATCGTCCAAGGACCGTTGGGAACACCGCATCACCATCGACTGGTTGTTGGAAAATCTGCTGCCGTTCTGCTCGTACGTGGATGCCGAACCCGAACCTTCCATCGTGTCGTTGGCCAACGTGCATCACCTGGGCACGCTGGTGGAAGGGCGGCTGTCGCACCCCGCCGCGTCGGTACTGGAGTTGGTGGACGCGTTGCATCCCACACCGGCTGTGGGAGGCGACCCGCAATCATTGGCAGTGGCCATGATCGGCGAACTGGAGCGCACCGGTAGGGGCAACTATGCGGGGCCCACCGGTTGGGTGGATGCCGCCGGCAACGGTGCATTTGCAGTGGGCCTGCGCTCCGGTCAATTCACACCCGACGGAGCCACAGTGTTTGCCGGGGTGGGCGTGGTGGCCGACAGCGATCCGGAAGCGGAGTTGGCGGAAACCCGTACCAAGTTCCAAGCGATTCTGGGTGCTCTACTGCGGCCCTGACGTTTGCCCCGCCTCAGATACGGGTGGCGCGGTCGGTCCAGTAGCGATCTCGGAGTAGGCGCTTGTACAACTTTCCGGTGGGCAGGCGCGGAAGTTCTGCTTCGAAATCGACACTGCGAGGACACTTGATGGACGCCAGATGCTCCTTGCAGAATGCAATGAGTTCGCGCTCGACGTCCGCGCCGGCCTCGACGCCAGGCATCAATTGCACCACTGCTTTCACCTCTTCACCCATGTCTTCGTTGGGTACCCCGAACACTGCTGCGTCCGCCACCTTGGGATGGGTGATGAGCAGGTTCTCGCACTCCTGCGGGTAGATGTTGACCCCGCCAGCGATGATCATGTACGTCTTGCGATCGGTGAGAAAAACGTATCCGTCCTCGTCCTGGTAGCCAACGTCGCCAACGGTGGCAAGGGCGCCATCGGCCGAGCGCGAATCGGCTGTCTTGGCGGCATCGTTGAAGTACTCGAATGGGGTGCCGGAGCCGAAGTACAACGTGCCCGGCTCACCCTGGGGCAGTGTCTTCATGTCCTCGTCAAGGATATGAAGTTCACCAAGGATCACCTTGCCCACCGTGCCCTTGTGGGCCAGCCACTCCTCGCTGTTGCAGAACGTGAAACCCATACCTTCGGTGGCCCCGTAGTACTCGTACAAAATGGGACCCCACCAATTGATCATCTGTTCCTTCACCGGAACCGGACAAGGCGCCGCTGCGTGGATGGCCACCTCCAGCGACGACAAGTCGTATGCGTGCCTCACATCATCAGGCAGCTTCAACATCCGACTGAACATGGTGGGCACCAGTTGGCTGTGCGTCACCTT
This sequence comes from Acidimicrobiales bacterium, assembly GCA_025358985.1. Classification (GTDB taxonomy): domain Bacteria; phylum Actinomycetota; class Acidimicrobiia; order Acidimicrobiales; family JANYDT01; genus JANYHQ01. The sequence continues at coordinate 4,531 of JANYHQ010000116.1, read as the reverse complement.
GTATTTCTCCACCAGGGCCAGGTATTGCTCCGGGTCAAAGCGCTCCATGATGATGGATGTGGAACCGTTGCGGATCGACAACGCCACCGACGCTTGGGGGGCCGAGTGATACAGCGGAGCCGGCGACAGATATGTCATCTCCGGCCGGTACTGAAACATGTTGTACAGAAACGCAAAGACCGCCAATGACTGCGCTGGCGGCGACTTCGGCAGTGGACGCAGAATCCCTTTGGGACGGCCGGTGGTACCCGACGAGTACAGCATGGGGGTACCCAATGATTCATCGGCGATACGAGTGATGGGCTGGGGTGCCACGGTCTGCTCGTATGACAGGAACGGACTGTTCCCGGCGCTGTCATCGGCGTCCACCATCAACAGGAGTGTCACTTCCGGACAGAGTGCCGCCACCTCGAGAGCGACCTCGCGTTTGGCGGCCGAGGTGATGAGCGCCTTGGCCTGGCAGTCGCGCACGATGTAGGCCACCTCCTCGGCGGTGAGGTACGAGTTGATGCACGTGTAGTACAGCCCCGATCGCTCCCCCGCCCCCTCGCACTCCAGATAGCGCACCTGGTTCTCCATGAAGATGGCGTAGTGATCACCGTGGCGCATGCCGTGACGACGAAACATGTGCGCCAGTTGGTTGGTCCGCGCTTCGTACTCGCCGAACGTGACCACCTCGCCGGTGTTGGCCATGATGTAGGCGGGCTTGTCTGGGGTGGTGAGGGCATGCTGTCCCGGGTACATGTGTCGACCTTATCCACGGCGCGGAACTCAGGGGGCAGGAACTCAGGACCTACCCGGGAGCGTCACACCGCCATGAAACGGTTCCGCTTCCCCCGATCCGGCAACGCCGTGGTGTTCATGGTGCTCACCGCCTTCACCGTGGCGGCGGTGGTTGATGCAGCGGCGGCACCAGTGTCGGGCGCGGGGACCAGTACGCGCACAACGGTGGTGAAGCTGCCGATCCTTACCGTGGCGTACTCCGGGGGATTCGTGCCGCAGGAGTCCACCTTCACCAACTACGACCGGCCCGTGGTCGACGGATTCGGCAATGTCATCACCTCCGAAACACCGACCGCCGTGGGGCCGACCTCGTTCCTGCCTCGACTGTCGACTAGGGCCCTTTCCCGCGCTGCAGTGGCCGCTCTTCACGCCGCCGCCAAGAATGCTGGCCTAGCTGATGCTGGGTTCGACTGGGGTCTGCCGGGCACCGCGGACGTCCCCGGGGCCACCATCACGTACCGCGACCCTGGCGGCACGGTGGTGACGTCCTCGATCGCCTCACTCGGCGTGGGAGATGAGACGGTGCCGGAACCACAGCGCATCCGCCGAGCCAAGGTCAATGCACTACTGCGCGCCCTCAACGGCGGTACGGCACCGTTCACCGGCGTCAAGAAGCCTTATCTGATCACCGCCCTCGCCATCCGGGCCGCGGCCGCACCGCCCGGGACGTCAGCGCCCACCAAGCAGTGGCCGTTGAAACGGGTGCGACTGACACAGGCGGGGGACTGCGTTGAGGTGCGGGGCGCCGATGCGCTGAAGTTGCGGGCGGCCTTGACCAAGGCCGATACCGGTGTGTTCTGGGTGGACTCCCGGGAGACCGCTCAGGAGTGGATCGTCCAGTTCCGGCCCATTCTCCCTGGCGGAATGGGCTGCTCCCCAGCGAAGTAACCGATTTTACGCCATGGGCGAATCGTCACGTGACGAAATTCGTGAGGGTCGGGGGTCAGTAGTGGTACGGGAAAGGTGACCAATCGGGTGGGCGCTTCTCCAGGAAGGCGTCGCGACCCTCCACTGCCTCGTCGGTGCCGTAGGCCAACCGGGTGGCCTCCCCGGCGAACACCTGTTGACCCACCAACCCGTCGTCGATGAGGTTGAGGGCGAACTTGGACATGCGCTGCGCAGTGGGACTCTTGGCGCAGATCTCGCGGGCCCACTGCAAGGCCTGTTTCTCCAATTCAGCATGGGGATAAACGGCGTTCACCGCCCCCATGGCAAAGGCCTCATCAGCTGAGTAAGTACGCCCCAGGAAGAAGATCTCCCGGGCAAACTTCTGCCCCACTTGGCGGGCCAGATAGGCCGAGCCGAACCCGCCGTCGAAGCTGGCCACATCGGTGTCGGTCTGCTTGAACCGGGCATGCTCTCGGCTGGCCAACGTCAAGTCACTCACCACATGCAGGCTGTGACCCCCGCCCGCCGCCCAACCGGGCACCACACAGATCACCACCTTGGGCATGAACCGGATGAGTCGTTGGCATTCCAGTATGTGGAGTCGGCCGCTACGGGCGGGGTCGATGGAGGCCGCCGTGTCCCCATCGGCGTAGCGGTACCCGTCCTTGCCACGGATACGTTGGTCGCCGCCGGAACAGAATGACCAGCCTCCGTCTTTGGCCGACGGCCCATTGCCGGTGAGCAGTACGCAACCGATGTTGGATGACTGCCGGGCATGGTCCAACGCTCGGTACAACTCGTCCACCGTATGAGGCCGGAAGGCATTGCGGACCTCAGGCCGGTTGAAGGCAATACGCACCGCAGGTACCTCTCGGCCCCGGTGGTAGGTGATGTCGGTGAACTCGAACCCGGGCACCAGGTCCCAGTCAGAGGGGTCGAAGATCTCAGAAACGGGGCCATCGGACATGGATGCAACCTACTCAGGTGGCAGTGCGCAAAGCCGCAACCACGCGCTCGTTGATTCGCTGATGCATGGCCACGTTTGCCCTGCGCTCCGTATGCACCAGCACCACTCGCACTCCCGTACCGTCCACAACACAAGCGCGCAGATCATCCAGTGTTACCGGCTCCACCACTGGCATACCATGCGCGCGTACTAGTGCAGCCATGGACGTGCCATGTGGTGTGCCAAACAGTCGCTCGAAATCAGCAGGTGGGAGAACACTCGCCTGGGGCAGGAAGGAGAAAATCCCTCCCCCGTCGTTGTTCACCACCACAATGGTGAGGTTCACGCTTCGACGGGCGAGGGCCACCAATCCGGCCGAGTCATGCAGGAACGCCACATCTCCCATCAAACACACGGTGGGCGCGCCGACAAGGGCGGCACCTATCGCGGTAGAGATGACCCCGTCGATGCCGTTAGCCCCCCGGTTGGCCAACGCCGTGATGTCAGCCCGGGCCGCCGCAAACCATTCCACATCACGTACTGGCATCGACGACGACACCACCAGCACACCTCCCGCTGGCACTGCCGCCACCACCGCCCTGGCCACCGCCGGCTCACTCATGGTGATGTCACCATCGAGTTCCTCGGCAACGGTGCGCGCCGCCACAGCATCGGCGGCCATCCACAACTCCCGTGACGGATCCGGCTCACGGTCAACCGCCACCGTGTCCAACAACGCCGCCATCAATCCCTCATCTACAGCCAGGATTGACGCCACCCGATCAGGGTCGATCCACCGGCCGCGTGGCACCACCACAATGTGTTTGGCCCCGCAATTGGCCAGCCATTGATTGACCACTTTGCTGGCGGGTGCTTCGCCCACATGGAGCACTACTTCAGGCACATGGGTGTCGGCAAACGACGTACTGCGAATGAGGGCATCACTGTGGGCCACCGATCGGCCCGGCGCACGACAACCGGAGCGGTGATCAGCCAACACCGGCCATCCCAGGCGTTCACCGAGACGAAGTACAGACTCGGCGTCGGCGGTACCGCCGCCAACCACGATCACGCCGCGGTGCCTGAGGTGAGGGGCGATGAGCGACACGCCCTCGTCGCGCCCCAAGGCGATTTGGTGCCATGGCACACCTTCGTCGCGTCCACGCGGAAGCAGCCCCGGTTGGCCCGCCAGCGGGTCCCGGAAGCTGAGGTTGAGGTGCACCGGACCCCGACGGCCGGACCATCCCAGTGCCTCAGCCACACTGCGAGCACCGAGGGAACGCCACACCGACGAGATCGCATCATCGGCCACCCCCGGCTCGCAGAACCAGCGCACCGAGTTGGCGTACAACTTCGTTTGATCCACGGTTTGGGGGGCACCGATATCCCATAATTCTGGTGGTCGATCAGCCGTACATACGATGAGCGGCACACACGACAAGTGGGCCTCGATGACGGCGGCGCTGAAGTGGGCGGCGGCAGTGCCACTGGTACACAGCAACACCGAGGGCACGTTGGTGGCCAGTGCGTGACCGAGTGCCGCAAATGACGCCGAGCGCTCGTCGTGGAACATTTCCACATGCAGTCTGCTTTCAGCCACGAGTGCCATGGCCAGGGGCGTGGACCGCGACCCTGGTGCTACGAATGCCGCCGTCACCCCGCCGCGCACCCACTCATCAGTGATGGTGGCGCAGAACGTGGCCGCAGCCGTGATCTCCATCACCGAAGAGAACCACAGTCGGAGCACGAACCAGGGCATCCTGTGGCCCATGTCGCTGCATCACGTCACGAAGGGCACCGGGAAGCGGTTGGTGCTGGCCCACGGGTTCACCCAGAACGTTCAGTGTTGGGGGCCGTTGGCCGACGATCTAGCGCTGCATCATGAGGTGATGCTGGTGGATGCGCCAGGCCACG
>JANYHQ010000097.1 GCA_025358985.1 Acidimicrobiales bacterium | reverse complement strand
ACAATACCAACTAGTCGGTATGGTGCCAGTGCAAACGACGTGCGCATCCAGCCGTTTGCGGATCGCCTTCCTCAGGGAGCAAAACTGGATGTGCGAGTGCTCGATCGCAGCAATCCACAGTTCCCGATCGGCGGTCGGCGGCCGCCGATCCGGGTCACAGCCGCATGGGACAATTCTGACGTGAGCGACAGAACCGATGAGTTGGTCCCGATCCTCCGGGTCGAGAACGCCGAGAAGGCTGCGGAGTGGTATGCGCGCCTAGGTTTCGTGCTGGAAGGCGTGCATCGATTCGAACCAGGTTTCCCGGCCTACGCGTTCGTGCGCCGCCAAGCGACGAACATCCATCTCTCTGAACATCGCGGGGACGCGCCCCGTCGGGGCGTCGTGTACTGGTACGTCGATCGAGGGACGCTGGAGACCTTTGCAACGGAGTTCGGCACCGCCATCGAACGCCAACCGTGGTGCGACGAGGTTCATCTGACAGACCCGGATGGGAACCGCCTGCGCGTCGGCTGCCGAAACGACGAGGATGACCCTGGTTCACTGCGAACTTCGCTCATAAACAAGTCGCTCGGGTCCGTATCCCGCGAGTTGTGGGGTGCCTCCCACCAGTAAATATGCCGTAGTGCTCGGACACCACCTTTGCTACATCCTCTGTCCGATCAGTGAGGAAACGCTCATGATCGAACATCATCCGGAACTTGTCGATACTGCGCGATTTCGCACTCACAAGTGCCTCCTGTAGTTGACTGCCTACTAACTTCGAACATCAACAGACTCCCAGCTCAGGAGGCACTTTGGTGGACGCACCACCCCCACTCAAACGATCTAGGCTTCGGCGGTGATACGGACTTCACTGACGGCTGCGCACACGGGTCGGAGAGCGTTCGTAGCAGCGATTGGCGCACTGTCGCTCGTGGTGGGACTCGGCGCCTGTTCCTCCTCGTCGCCCCAGCCCAGCCTGGCGAGTGCGTCATCCACTGAGACTTCTGCGCCTGGCAGCGCGGCACTGAACAGTCGGCTGTGCGAGGTCCCGCCCGCTCCTGACGGGATGGGTTGTGAGCGGGCACAGACCCTGGTGTCGCAGATGGCGGCCGGCCTCAAGGGCGGTCTGACCTCCGCAGTAACCAGCTGCCTGGTAGATAAGTTGCAGGACGTTCCCGAGACCCCGATCTCTACCCTAGGAGCGATCTACGACTGCGAGTCGTTCCGGGTGCTCGGCAAACTGCAGCATACGGCGTTGGGGCTCTCCGGCGATGACAAGCAGATCGACTGCCTGGCCGGCGCCATCCAGGGCACCGGACACGACGAGTTCCTGGCCGCCATCAACGCCGGGGCACAAAGTGAGGTGGCCCGGACCCTGGCCAAGGACTACCGGGATCAGTGCGCCACGAGCTGAATTGACCTGATGCCGGTGACGGCGTCGGACAGACTCCGTGGCATGCATCTTCCCGCCCATTTCGATGAGCCCCGGCTGGACGTGTTGCACGACATGATCGGCGCCCATCCCTCGGGCTGCTGATCTGCGCCGGGCTTACCCTGACGGCCGACGCCGTTCCCTGGCTGATCGACCGTGACCGCGGTGCCATGGGTACGTGGCGTTCCTACGGGGCCCGGCCGAACCCTGTGTGGCGAACTGCTGCGGAGGCAGAGGTCCTGGTGGTGTTCCAGAACGCACAGGCGTACATCCGTCCGTCGTGGTGTCCGACCAGGTCCGACAGTGGCAAGGTCGTGCCGACCTGGAACGATGTGATGGTGCAGGCGCGTGGCACCCTCTCGGTGCACGACGACCACGACTTGGGACGGACCGCAACGGAGTGGCCGACGGGCTCTTGGCAACCGACACCGCGTTGCTGATGCGTACCTGGGTGCTCGGATGAACACGGCCCGGGCCTCAATGCCTGTGGTGGCGACGCGAGACACCTGCTGCACGACGTGGGCACCAATAATTGTTCACTTCGCCGCCCGGGGAGCTCCGCAATGATCAACTACGGCAGGCTGCGCTTCTCGCTTGCCCGCAACTGGCTTCGCGGGGCCGCCTCGGCCATATAGTGGCCACCAGTGCGAGGGGGATCCACATGAGCCAACCGACGATCGTCAAGCAGGAGCTGTTCCAGGTCGCGTACCTGGTCAACGACATCGACGTCGCGGTGGCGAAGTGGAGCGGACTGTACGGAGCGGGCCCGTTCGTCGTTGCGCCACACCACCGCACCGACCAGTTCATATACCGAGGCACCGACACTGAAGCCGACGTGAGCTATGCGTTCGGATACCTGGGCGACATGATGATCCAGTTCATCGTCCAGCACGACGACCAGCCGTCGATCTACCGGGACATGTACGCCGCTGGCCAAGAGGGCTACCACCATGCGGCGTATCTGGTGCACGATTTCGAGGCCGAGTACCAGCGGTTGATCGGTTTGGGTTTCGAGCCTGCGTGTCGTCTGTACGCAGACGGAGTCGACGCTGCGTACTTCGACACCCGCTCGGTCAATGGAGGGTTCACCGAGATCCACGGCGACCCGCCACGGATCATCGCCGCCTTCGCCCAGTGGCGCCGGGCCCACACCCTGTACCGCCCCGGCATCGACCCGACCATCGTCCCCCGCCTACCCCGTTCGTAACCAGGGTCTACTGGGAAGGACTCGGAGTCCTGGTAACGCTGGGGAGCGACTCGTATTCCGAATCCCAACCCGGAAGCATCCCGGCGCCACAGTGTGCTCGTGGCAGCTGGAAGCACAAATAGACGATGATCCGTTGGGCCTGGTCTGTTACACCTGCACGGCGGTGGGATGACCATCCTCCAGGCGTCGGGTACGTCCTACCAGCGTTGGCCTGACCACCTCGCCGCCACCGGTCTGGTAGTGGTCGGCGAACCCGCTCGCTTGGCCGTACTACGCCTCGACCGACGACGTCGCCGGGCTGCCGCCGCACATCATCTCGGTTAACGAGCTCGACCTGCTGCGCAACGAAGGCCTTGCCTATTACCGCAAGCTCGCGGCTGCCGGCGTGCCGTGTCTGCTGGCACCGTCAACGGCACCGGCCACGCCGGCGACTGCACTTCGAGACGGCAATGCCCGAGGTGTTCGCCGCCACCATCCGCGACAAGAGCTTCGCCGACTGGCTGTAGAGCTGCATCCTCTCAGCTTGCTTGGGCGTTGATGCGACCGCGTGCCGATGCGGGGTCGTCGAACCATTCTGCGTTGATGGGCGCCCAGTGCGTCAAGGCCTGGGGCAAGGTCGGCTCGGTGAAGATGGCACCTACCGGGCAGGCGGGCAGGCAGAGGTTGCAACCGATGCAACCTGCGGGGTCGATGTAGCAGACCCGGTCATCTGCGGTCGTATGTATACAGTCGACCGGGCAGACTTCCACGCAGGACGCGTCCTTGACGTCGATGCAGGCTTCGGTGATCACGAAGATGTCCGGCATTGCCCATGTCCTCCCGCTTCGGGTTGCGCCCCGAGTTGCGCCGCCAAAACTACTGCGGGGCACAGCCGATCGAGCGAACTGGGCGGCCGATCGATGTTTTTCGTAGAGTGTTGACATGACCACTGCCCCCCAGCTCGCCTGTGCGGTGCCAACGCCTCGCTTACCGCAGTCGCCAATCACGCCGGAGCTGCAGAGTCTCATCGATAAGGGGGTCGACCCCCGGTGGGTTCGTCAGCTCGGCCACGCCCCCGAAGCGTTCATTGCGTGGACCAAGTTCTATTGGCCGCTGGTGCTCGGCGGAAATTTGGAACTGCCGGTGAAGGAGGCCGCCCGGCTGCGTATCGCGGCACTTAACGGCTGCCACTACTGACTGAACGGGCGGTTCTCTGACCGGTCTGGTCAGCAGGCAGTTTCCGAGCACCTCATCGAAGCCGCCCAGATGGGCACGGTCGACATCGCCGGCTTTACTCCCCGTCAGCGGCTGGCCGTGCGCTACGCCGAAGCCATGTACGGCACCCATGACGTCGACGACCTCTTTCTGGTCGAGTTGCTGGCGGAGTTTTCCCACGCCGAGTTCATTGAATTGAGTATCGTCATCGCCCAGTTCTTGTCCATGGGTCAGCTGGTTGCCATGTTGCGGATTCCGAACCCCGACATCGTGGCTGTCGACATCTAGGTCCCTCGAGGCACCGATCATGGCCCAGTCATGCCCATACCGAGCGGGCATCGAAACAGTGATGGAACCGCACCGGTTCGTCGGTGCACGCCCCGAATTCCCCCGGATGCCGTTGGGTACCGCCGTCGACATGGGCACCGCGGCTGACGGCACCCCCCTATTCGATCCGCGGGTATTCGACTCTGCCGAGTTCCAGCGCAACCCGTACCCGTACTACCGCATTCTGCGCGATCACTACCCGGTGTTCCACGACCAGCTGCACAATTGCTACTGGGTCACCCGCTATGACGACATCACGGCCTGTTACAACGACGACGAGGGGTTCAACACCATCCCCAAGGGGATGTCCAACGGGGTGCTCGGCAACACCCAGTTGGAGTTGTCCGGGGTGGAGCATCGGCGGCGGCGCAACCTCTACGGCCGTCACCTGGTCGGCCAGGCTTTGGAGCGGCGTATCCCGATCATCGAACGGCTGGCCGCCGAGATGATCGCCACGTGGTTCGACGACCGATTGGAGCGCAACGGTGTGGTCGACAACGCTGACGGGTCGGTCAGCGTCGAGTTGGGCAAGGCCTTCGCCAATGAGTTCCCGATCCGTGTGGTTTGCCAGGTGTTGGGGTTCCCCGATTACGCCCGCCAGCAGTTCTTTTACTGGTACTCGTCGATGATGAACGGTCTGGGTGGTTCGGAGGCTGCGCAACAAGGCATTGAAGCGCGAGCTGACCTGGAAGCCTTCGTCGAAGCTCTGGTAGCCGAGCGGCGCATCCAGCCGACGTATCTGACCGATATCGACGGCAACCGGATCGGACGCGACATCATCTCGGAACTGTGCGCCTCGACGATGGACGGTTTCGACCTCTCCACCGAGGAGATCACGTCCAATATTGCACTCGTCGTCGGTGGCGGTGGAGAAACCACGCGCGGTGCCATGCTGAATATGTGGTACCTGCTGCTCCAGCACCCGGACCAGTTTCATCGTCTGCGCGCAGATGAATTGTTGTGGGACGCAGCGTTCCACGAGACACTGCGCCATTCCAGCTCCATCGGCGGACAGCCCCGTCATAACAGTCACGACCTGGAGCTGCACGGCGTGGCCGTTCCGGCCGGTTCGCTGATGCAGATGGTCGACTTCTCGGCCAATCACGACGACCGCGTGTTCGCTGAACCCGAGCGCTTCGATATCTCTCGCGACGACCTCTATACGGGCAAGATCATCCGTAGCGGCTATCGCCAACACGGACGGGCCAGCCATATGGCGTTTGGGGTGGGCCCGCACCTGTGCCCCGGGGCCTGGATCAGCCAGCAGGAGGCGGTGATCGGATCGAAGGTGCTCGACGCCGAGTTGCGGCGCAGAGGGCTGAACATCTCAGTCGACACCGATCGGATGCTCACCGACATCGATGGCGTGGCACCTGCGCCCATCGGGCTGGGGGCCATTCGCTCGCTCTGGGTGCGCCTCACGCCGACCGACCTGGTCGGCGTGCCGACGTGACCACCTGGCGGACCTACGAGGTCTACCAACGGATGCGGGTGCGTGAAACGACTGCGCTGATCAAACCCCGCCAGCTCAGTTCCGAGGCGTACCTGGACGACCCGTACCCGCTGGTGGCCATCTTGCGGGAGCACTACCCGTGCTACCGGGACTGGCCCCAGAACGCGTTCTGGATCACGCGTTACGACGATGTCACGTCGGTGTTCGCCGATGAGGCCAACTACGAGTCACGACCTCGCCTGTGGTCTTATGCGCGCGTAGGATGGGGCTACGACCTGGGAGCCGACGTCGGGGTGGCCCAGTCCGTTGCCGATGCCGCCGACGCGGGCGTGGGGCCGACGGTGTCGAAGATCATCGACGAGTTTCGTAGTGGGCAGAACACCGCTGACCTGGCCACCGGTATGTGCGCCCGGCTGGCCCTGGAGTTGCTGGTCCGCGCCTTGGCGTTGCCCGACGCGCTGGTGGAAAGCTTCGTCCGCCACCACCTGTCGGCGCAACGCGGTGTCGGCAGCGAACCACGTGCGCGCAACGCGGGGCTGGTTTCACTGGATGCGCTGGCTGCGCTGTTTGGTCCATTGCTGAGTCAACGGGCCGGTGGAGACGGCGCCGACCTGATCTCGGTGGCGGCTCGTCTCGGCGCAACCGCGCCCGACCTGGTGGTGACGCTGGTGGAGGCCGATCACCAGACGCTCCACGGTGCGCTTGCCAATATGTGGTTTCTGCTGCTGAGCCATCCGAAACAACTGGCTGTGGTCCGCAATGATCCCCGCCTGATGCGCTTCGCCTACCTGGAGGCCCTGCGCCACAGCACCCCGGTCGTGTCAGCTGACCGCTTTTGCCGTCACGAGGTCGAGCGCTTCGGTCGGCTCTTGCCTGAGGGTGCGCTCCTGCGATGCTCTGCGGCGGCGGCCAACCGCGACCCACGGGTGTTCGACGACCCGGAGACGTTTATCGTGCGACGCGCCGACATCTGCCAACGCGAACCGCGCGGGACCTACCGGGCCGATGGGTTGGCCAGTGGGATCTCCGCCGGCACCGGTGTGCCGTCGAAGCACCCTGCTGTCCCCGAGGATCGTCCCCGCTCCAGGTACGCGCTGAACCGCGACATTGCGGTTGCCGCCTCGCAAACCCTGTTGGAGGCGTTTCCGAATATCTCCCTCGTCGCGGGATCGCAGCCGCGGCTGCGGTCGTTGCGTCTGGGCGAGATGCACACCTGTTGGCATCTACCGGTGGAGTGGTGAGCCCGCTGCCGTCGACGCGTAAGCTAGGCGCTCGATCACTGCACGGGCTTCGGCCAACGGAGCCCCGGTGAAGCCGAAGTCGTGGACTATCCCGTTGTCGCCCTGTGGACCCTGGCCGACGACATTGATGACGGCCCGGGCCACATCGTCTGCGCGCATACCGGCATCGGCGTACTTGTCAGAAACGGCGCGCAGCATCGGCGTGTCGGTTGCGCCGAAGGCCAAGCCGTTGACCCGAATACCCATTGGGGCCAGCTCCACCGCCCAGTGCTCGGTGAGCCGCCACTGTGCAAACTTAGCGGCGTCGTACCCGGTGGCAGGCAGGCCGGTGATCAGCTGATCGGCGCGGATGTGGTTGGTCAGCAGGTTGACGATGTTGCCCCCTGGCGCCATGGCCGGCACCACCGCCGCGGCGCAGTGGAACGAACCGGTGACGCAGGAATCCATGGCCTGATGAAAGGCTCGGACCTGCGTGGTGTAGTCCCCTGCGGTGAGGCGTGTGTCGTTCCAGAGGGCGGCGTTGTTGACCAGGACGTCAATGCGGCCCCACTCCTCGACTACCTGCCGTACTGCAGCCTCGACCGCGTTGGGATCACCGACATCGCAGGTGAACATACGAACCTGGGCACCCTGTTCGGCCACCGCCCGGGCGGTGAGGGCGTTGTTGGCGGCGTCGGTGTCGAGCCCCACGATCCGAGCCCCTCGTGCGGCGAACGACGTACAAATGGCACTGCCGATACCAACTGCGGACCCGGTGACCAGCACCACCGATCCGTCGGCATCGTTCATGCCGGGCGCACCCAGTGGCCGTGCTCGTCGAATACCAGGTCGGTAAGTTGGCCGGGCCGCACCTCGGCGTCGAGTCCCAGGGCAACGCTCACCTTCTGGTAGTTCCACTTCATCACGTCGAGGGTCAGCTCAAGCAGCTGGTCGTCGCTGAACGATGTACGAAGTGCGCGTATCAACCCGTCGTCGATGGCCCCGGGCTGGGTCATCAGCTGATCGGCCAAGGCCCGGGCATCTCGCTGCGCGTCGGTGATTGCGGCACCCTGTTCGGCGGCAGTGATGGTTGCTTCGTCGAGTCCCTCATCCCTGGCAACTGCCAGGCGCACCGACAGTCAGGTGCCGCAGTCATGATGATGGGCGCATCGCAGGCGCACCAGTTCGGTGGTGACGGCATCGACGCCGTCGAGGCGGACCACCGAGGCCTGCCACTCACCCAGTGCCCGGCGCAGGTTGCGATCACCTGCGGCGTCGGGACCGACGCGACGATTGCGGATCATGCGGTACCTCCGAACAGTCGTTCCCAGATCTGTCGGAGGCGTTGACGTTGTTCGATGACCAGCAGCGCGTTGGTGAAGTTGACCAGGCCGGTGTCGCCCAGTTCGACGCGGACGGCCTCTGCGCAGTCGTCGTCCAACGAGGCAACGTCCATCACGAACGCTTCGGTGAAGGCCAGACAGGCCCGCTCGGCCGGGGTGAACCGGTCCGAGGAGTACCAGCGATCCAGGGCGGCGGCCTTGTGCTCGTCGAATCCCGCAGCGACGGCGAACGGGGTCCGGGCGGCGCGCTCGTGTTGGCAGCCGAGCATGGAGGCCACGTGCAGACGGCAAAGCTCGAGTGTCCGAGGGTCGACCGAACTCCACGCAGCGACCCAGGCCACTTGGAGATGCCCGAGTACATCGCCGTGCTCGGCAAGCACCGTGGCCAAGACGTCGTCGGTGCGGAGATCGTAAAGGGCCCTCATACGATGACACTACGCGCAGGGGTTGTGGCTCCACCAGTGGGTCTGCGGATGGCCGCAGGGAAGTTCCGGAGGACCTTCAGTCAGACCACAAAGCGACCGAACAACTCGTGCACCGGTTGCGTCACCATGTGATCGCCCCGCTTGTGCAAGGCACCGACGCAACTGGCTATCTCGGCGGCATCGGGTGCGTCGCATTGCTGGGGTAGAAATGGCGAGTCGTCCGCCGTGGAACGACGCTGCGGCGCCGATGCGGTCGGGGTGGTGGCCTGCAACGATGAGTGAGATGCGTCCTCCCATGCAGTAGCCGGTGGTGCCAACGGGGCCGGTCTTCACGTCGGGGTGTGTGGCTAGGAAGTGGAGGAACGCACCGCAGTCCCGAACACTCATGTCCGCCTTGAGCGACCCGATCATTTGGAAGAGGCGTTGGCGTTCGCTGTCGAGCGTGAATACCGTGTCCATGGAGAACGGTGTCCAATTGCCGTGGCGGTAGTAGACGTCGGGCAGGAGCACGGCGTAGCCGGAGGAGGCGAGGCGAGTGGCAATGATGCGCATGGCGGGGCGGGTGCCGCCGGCATCGGGGTACATGATTACGCTGGGCCACGGACCGCCGTCTTGTGGCAGGTGGAACGATGCTGGGCATATCCCGTCAGGGGTGGGGATGGTCACGTCAGCGCATGGCATGTGATTGTTGTAGCGCACGCCGAGGTGGCGGGGAAAATAGGGCAGTGGCTCACGACTACAAACGACCGGACCTCGGGCCCTTCTCCGACGCGCTACGGATCGGTTCGAGCGACGGCTCGCCAAAGTTCAACTCAGTACCTGTTGGCGAGCCCATTTTCGTCGACAAGCGGCTCGAAATCCTATGCCCCGGACTCGTAACGCCATAGGTCTGGGGCGAGTCGGGTGTACCGCTGGCGGTTCGGTTCGACGGTTCATTCGGGGAATCGGAGCCACGCCGCCAAGATTTCGAACGATTCGCCAACAGCAGTATCAAGGCCTCGTATCGGGATGAGGTTGGTAATTGGCGGCCAACCGAAATAGAGGTCTTGGCAACCGCTGAGGTCGGGCCGTTCCCGGCCGCCGACTGTCCACACTCCGTCGGCGTGAATGATGCGATGTGATTTGTGCATCGACCCATAGTTCAACCTTGGACCCGTTCAATGGTCCACATCTCGTCCACGAACACCGTGTAGTTGACGTGGCTGCCTCCCGATCCCGACTGAAACATCGAGGGCCGGCGTGCTGGGCATCGACTCGTGACTGCATTTTCGACTTGGGACGCATCACACCGCTCGAAGCAGCGCGTCGCAGCCGCGACGAGGACGCCGAACGTGACGGCCCGGTCCGACACGCTTACCGCCAGTTCGGCGTAGTCGTCGACGGGCTCACATCGTTCGAGGTTGATCGGTGAGGCGAGCGACGTCGAGCACTGCCGCGGCGAATGCGTTGGGGGCTTCTTGCGGAATGTTGTGTCCCACTCCGTGAAGCACGCGTCGTTCGTAGGGTCCTGAGAACCGTTCCGTGGTTCGCATCGACGCCGATTGCCATGCCGGGTCGACGCCGTCGTCGGCGCCGTGTAGCACGATGGTAGGTACGCGTATGGTTGGCGACAGGGCCAGTGCCTGTTCGGTGTCGTTGTAACGGGGATCGCCGGGCACTGAGTTGTAGCGGTGGCGGTGATCGTCGTTAGTCGCCAGGACCGACCAGCCCCGGCCCACGTTGACACCGGCAATCTTGGAGCGATCGTTGCCGAGTACCGCGAGCGTGGTGTC